>NZ_JBEXRZ010000042.1:0-42891 GCF_040613325.1 Streptomyces sp. NPDC006283
GCCGGCGGGGCTGGATTTCGCGGAGCGAAGTCAGCCCGTCCGGCGATTGAGGACACCGCGCGAAGCGCGGTACGGGGCCCGGGGCCTGCCCCGGTTCGGGAAGGGGCGGGGTGGGGAAAAGCGCCCCGCGCAGCGGCCCCGCCCCCGCCACGCGAAACGGCGCGGGCCGGAGGGGGAAGCCGGTCCGCGCCGTGCGAGGGGCGGCCCGGGAAGGGACCGAAGGACCGGCCGGGTCCGCCCGCGGCCTGGCGCCGCCCGTCCTGCCGCGGAGTGTCGGGCAGATCAGCAGGACGGACGACGCAGTGGGGCCGCCGCACTGTACGAGGGGGAGCCGGCGGCCCGGCCGCCTCTGTGAGAGGCAGTTCAGTCAACCGGCCCACCGTGCACGGCGGGAGAGGACGCAAGGCGCAGAAAAGCGCACTTGTTTCACACCCCGTGCGAATCGGCCTCTACTACGCTGAGCGGACCGAGTCATCGGAGGGGGCCCATGCAGCCCAACACCCAGCTCGACGCCCTGCTCGACGAGGCGGGCATCTCCCACGCCGGCCTCGCCGTGCGCGTCAACGCCGCGGGCCGGGCGCGAGGGCTGTCGCTGCGTTACGAACACACCGCCGTGGGACGGTGGTTGAAAGGCCAGCGGCCGCGCGGCCAGGTCCCCGACCTGATCTGCGAGGTGCTGGCAGACCGGCTGCACCGTGTGGTCACACTCGACGACATCGGTCTCGGTGTGCCGGAGCGTGCCGCGCCGCAGAGTTCGTCGCTGTCGGGGTTCGTCGATCGCGCCACCGCTCTGTGGCGCTTCGACGAGCAGCAGCGGCCGCATACCATCGGGGCGCCCGCGGTGACGGGCACGCCCGCCGTGATGCCGGTGTGGGAGTGGGAGAACCCGCCGGAGGACGCGGACGTCTCCCGCAGCGGCCGGACCAGCGTGAGCATGGCCGACATAGAGATGCTGCGGGCCGCCCGCGCGCACTACGAGCTGATGTACCGCAGGGCGGGCGGCATCGCGACCCGTTCGCGCATCGTCGGCTTCCTCAACGCGGAGACGGCCCCGCTGCTGCGCGGCTCGTACGACAACGAGCTGGGCCGCCAACTGCACCGCGCCGCCGGAGGACTTGTGTCGGTGGCAGGCATCTGCGCCTACGACTCCGACGCGCACGGCCTCGCCCAGCGCTACTTCCACCAGGCGCTGCGGTTGGCCAAGGCGAGCGGTGACCGGGGGCTGGGCGCCTATGTGATCGCGCTGCTGGTCAACCAGTCGCTGTTCATGGCGGAGCACCGGCAGGCGGTCGCCTTCGCGGAGACGGCGCTGCGGTCCGCCGGCCGGCAGCTCACCCCGGCGCTCGCCGCCGACCTGTACGCGATGCAGGCCAAGGCGTACGCCCATCTCGGCGACGGCCCGAGCGCTTTCACCTGCATCCGGCGCGCCGAGTCGGAGGCGGAGCGGATCAGGCCGGGGAGCGAACCGGACGAGACCGGCTACGTCCAGCCCGGCCTGGTCAACGTCCAGGTCGCGGAGGCGCTGCTGAGCCTCGGTGACCTCGGAGCGGCCAGGGAGCACGCGACTGCCGCTGTCGGCACACCGGCGCACGACCGCGGCCGGGTCCACCGGCTCGCCATGCTCACCCAGATCGAGCTGTGCCTGGGCGAGGCGGACCGGGCGGCGAGAACGGCGGCGGAGATGGTGGAGCGGGCCCGGGGGATGGAGTCGCAGCGTCTGCGGGACCGGCTGCGGGCCGTGCGCCGGCACCTGGCGGCGAGCGGCTGCGCGGAAGCCGAAGGGGCGGCCGGACTCATCGACGGAGCCCTGCGCGTTCCCCTCTGACCGAGCTCCTGCTGCCATGTTGCCATCTACTCGTCGGAAGGTGGCAGAAACGTGCAGTGGACGAACTTAAGTGAACAAACCGTCTATGAGAACCGCTGGTTCAGGGTCAATCTCGCGGATGTCGAGCTGCCCGACGGCCGACATCTGGACCACTTCCTCATCCGGCTGCGGCCAGTGGCTGTCGCGACCGCCGTCAACGAGTCCAACGAGGTGCTGATGCTCTTCAGGCACCGCTTTATCACCGACAGCTGGGGATGGGAACTCGCGGCGGGTGTCGTCGAGGACGGCGAGGACATCGCCGCCGCGGCGGCGAGGGAGATGGAGGAGGAGACGGGCTGGCGGCCCGGCCCCCTCCGGCACCTGCTGACCGTGGAGCCGTCCAACGGCCTCACCGACGCCCGCCACCATCTCTACTGGGCCGACGACGCCACCTACATCGGCCACCCCGAGGACGACTTCGAGTCGTCCCGCCGCGAGTGGATACCGCTGAAACTGGTGCCCGACATGATCGCCCGCGGCGAGGTCCCGGCCGCCAACATGGCGGCCGGGCTGCTGATGCTGCACCATCTGCGGCTCGGCTGACCGCCGGGCGGCTCGGCCGACACCCTGCGGCCCGGCGGCACTCGGGTGTGTCAGGAGTACGGGTAGAACCCGGCGCCCGTCTTGCGGCCGAGCCGGCCCGCGTCCACCATCCGCTGCAGCAGCGGGGGAGCGGCGTACAGCGGCTCCTTGAACTCGGCGTACATGCTGTCGGCGACCGAGGCCACCGTGTCGAGGCCGATCAGGTCCGAGAGCTTCAGCGGGCCCATGGGGTGGGCGCAGCCCATCTCCATCCCGTTGTCGATGTCCTCGCGCGAGGCGATCCCGGACTCGAACATCCGGATCGCGGAGAGCAGGTACGGAATGAGCAGGGCGTTCACCACGAAGCCCGAGCGGTCCTGGGCGCGGATCGGGTGCTTGTCCAGCACCTGCTGCACCACGGCCTCGGAGCGCTTGATCGTCTCCTCGGAGGTGGTCAGCGCGGGGATCAGCTCGACGAGCTTCTGCACCGGGGCGGGGTTGAAGAAGTGGATGCCGATGACCTGGTCCGGCCGCGAGGTCGCGACGGCCAGCTTGACCAGCGGGATGGAGGAGGTGTTGGAGGCGAGGATCGCGTCCTGGCGGGTCACCACCTGGTCCAGCACCTGGAAGATCTCGGTCTTGACCTGCTCGTTCTCCACGACGGCCTCGACGACGAGATCGCGGTCGGCGAACTCCCCGAGGTCGGTCGTGAAGCTCAGCCGCTCCAGGGTGGCGTCGCGCTCCTCCTCCGTGATCTTGCCGCGTTCGGCGGCCTTGGAGAGGGAGTTGTACAGCCGGGTGCGACCGATCTCCAGGGCCTCGCCCGTGGTCTCGGCCACCTTCACCTCGAGTCCGCTGCGGGCGCACACCTCCGCGATGCCCGCGCCCATCTGGCCGCAACCCACCACTCCGACGCGTGCAATGTCGGCCATTGAGTCCGTCACCTCGTGCCTTTCGCTGATCCTTCGGCCGGCAGGTCCCCCGTATGGTTCCGGCGCCCGCCCGACTCCCCGACGTTACTCCGGATGTGTGGGTGCTCGAGCCCCCGGGGCGGGCATGCTCTGCGGATACGACGGCTGACACCGAGCCCGACAGGGGTGGATACATGGGGCGTATCGGTAGAAGAGGATTCGTGATCACTGCGGCCGGGGCGCTCGCCGGCCTCGCGACGACCGGGGATGCGGCAGCACGCACAGCGGCCGACGCCGCTCCCCGGGCCTTGGGCAGCGGGCGGGCGGCCAAGCGGGAGTTCCGCGGCATGTGGCTCGCCACCGTGGGCAACCGCGACTGGCCCTCGCAACCGGGCCATACGGCCGCCCGGCAGCGCTCGGAACTGCTCGCATACCTCGACACCGCCGTGGAGCGCCGACTGAACGCCGTGGTCTTCCAGGTCCGGCCCACTGCGGACGCCCTGTGGCCGTCGCCGTACGAGCCGTGGAGCCAGTACCTGACGGGCGTCCAGGGCCAGGACCCCGGCTGGGACCCGCTCCGCACGGCGGTACGCGAAGCCCATCGGCGCGCGCTGGAGCTGCACGCCTGGTTCAACCCGTACCGAGTGGCCAATCACACGGACCCGTCCCGGCTGATCGAGACCCATCCGGCCCGGCGGCACCCGGAATGGACCGTCGCTTACGGCGGAAAGCTCTACTACAACCCCGGCATCCCGGAGGTCCGGCGCTTCGTCCAGGACGCGATGATGGACGCCGTCGTGCGCTACGACATCGACGCGGTCCACTTCGACGACTACTTCTACCCGTACCCCGTCGCCGACCAGGTCTTCGACGACGACGCGACCTTCGCCCGGTACGGCGACGGCTTCACCGACAAAGCGGCCTGGCGCCGGGACAACATCAACCGGCTCGTACGGGAGATGTCGGCACGGATCAAAGCGGCGAAGAAACACGTCCGCTTCGGGATCAGCCCCTTCGGGGTGTGGCGCAACGCCACCACGGATCCGCTCGGCTCCCGTACGGCGGCAGGCGTGCAGACCTACGACGATCTGCACGCCGACACCCGGCACTGGGTCAAGGAGGGCTGGATCGACTACGTCGTCCCCCAGGTCTACTGGAACATGGGTTTCCCCGCCGCGGACTACTCGGCGCTCGTGCCCTGGTGGGCGGATGTGGCGAGCGGCACGGGCGTCGACCTGTACATCGGGGAGGCCCTGTACAAGGTCGGCGTGCCCAGCCAGCCGGAGGCCTGGCAGGACCCGGCGGAACTCTCCCGGCACCTCACGTACGCCAAGAAGTACGCGACGGTGCGCGGCCACTGCTTCTTCTCCGCGATGGAGGTTGTGGCGGACCCACTCGGGGCGATGACCAGGGTGGTGGCCGATCACTACCCGACCAGGGTCCGGCCGCCCGCCTGACGTGCGGACTGAAGCTCAGGTCTTCTCGTGGTGCCTGACGACGGTGTCGGGTCCGGGGGACATCAGCGCCTCGTGCCCGTCCTCGAAGCGGACGCGGAACGGCGGATTGCCCCCCTGGCCCAGCACCTCGACGACTTCGGCGACCTTGTCGTGCTGGCCCACTGTCCGGCCGTGCACCAGCAGCGTGTCGCCCACGTTGGCTTGCATCGGGAGTGACCTCCTCGAAGCGGCTCGATATGTCATTGGTCCGTTTCCGGTCTCTGTTCGAGTCTACGGCCGAGGGGGCCCGCCGCACCTCCACCGGGCGGCTTCAGGTGCGGGCGCGCTGGGTGACCGCGATGCACACCAGGACCGCGACGGCGGCCGGCGGCGCCGCGGGCGAGAGCGCCTCGCCGAGCAGCAGCACCGACCAGACCAGGGTGAGCAGCGGCTGGGCGAGCTGGAGCTGGCTCGCCTTGCTGATGCCGATCTCGGCCATCCCGCGGTACCAGACGTACAGGCCGAAGAACGTGGATCCGGCGGCCACCCACACCAGTCCGACGACGCCGTGGGCGCTGAGCCGGACCGGTTCGTACGCCAGCGCCACCGCGGAGCCCGCGAGGGCGAGCGGCAGGCAGAGGATCAGCGCCCAGCCGATGACGTGCCAGCCCGGCATCCACTGTGCGAGCCGGCCGCCCTCGGTGTAGCCCGCGGCGCACACCAGCAGCGCGCCGAACAGGTACAGGTCCCCGGCGTGCAGCGTCCCGCCGCTCTGCTGCACCGTGAAAGCGATCACCACGGCGGCGCCGGCGAGTGCCGCCGCCCAGAACGTACGCGACGGCCGGCGGCCGGTGCGCAGCGCCGCGAAGGCGGCCGTGGTCAATGGCAGCAGACCCACGACCACGGCGGCGTGCGAGGAGGTGGACGTCTGCAGGGCGAGCGTCGTCAGCAGGGGGAAGCCCACGACCACACCCGCGGCGACCGTCGCGAGACCGGCCCAGTGGCGGCGTTCCGGAAGCGGCACGCGCATCGCCAGCAGGAACGTGCCGGCGACCACCGCCGCGAGCACGCTGCGCACCGAGACCAGGGACCAGGGACCGAAACTCTCCAGCCCCCACACCGTGGAAGGGAAGGTCAGCGAGAAGGCGACGACGCCCAGTACGGCGAGGAGGATGCCGCTGCTGACCGCTATCGGGGATGCGGGAGTAGCGCTATCCTGTGCTGTCATGCAAGAGCGTAGCAGTGTGGCGGAACTGGCGTACTCCCTGAAAAGAGAGCTCGACCGCTACCCGGTGGGTGGAAAGCTTCCTTCGAGCCGGGCCCTGGTCGAGCGCTACCGGGTGTCCCCGGTGACCGTCTCTCGCGCTCTCGCCCAACTTGCCGCGGAAGGGCTCGTCGTCACCCGGCCCGGTGCGGGGGCCTACCGAGCCCAGCAGCGCCCCGACACCCCGACCGCCCCGGACACCTCCTGGCAGGAGGTGTCCCTCAGCGCCGACTCCGCAACGGAGATCGTGCCGCGGGCGGTGGACGCCTCCGGGGTGCTGGTCACCCTCGCCGCGCCGCCGCCCGGCGTCGTCGAGTTCAACGGCGGCTACCTGCATCCGTCCCTCCAGCCGGAGCGCGCCATGGCCGTCGCCCTCGCGCGGGCCGGGCGCCGCCCCGGCGCGTGGGGCCGCCCGCCCGTCGACGGCCTGCCCGAACTACGGGAATGGTTCGCCCGCGGCCTCGGCGACAGTGTCACCGCGGCCGATGTCCTGATCACCGCGGGAGGCCAGTCCGCGCTGACCACCGCGCTGCGCGCACTCGCCCCGCCCGGCGCGCCCGTCCTCGTCGAGTCGCCCACCTATCCGGGCATGCTGGCCATCGCCCGCGCAGCCGGACTGCGGCCCGTGCCGGTGCCCGTCGACGCGGACGGCGTACGGCCGGACCTGCTCGCCGCCGCTTTCAGGGCCACCGGCGCACGAGTCTTCGTCTGCCAGCCCCTCTTCCAGAACCCGACGGGCGCCGTCCTCGCCCCCGGGCGCAGGACCGACGTCCTGCGCATCGCCCGCGAAGCAGGCGCCTTCGTCGTCGAGGACGACTTCGCCCGTCGGCTCGTCCACAGCGACGCGGGCGCACTGCCGCCGCCGCTCGCCGCGGACGACCACGACGGGGTCGTCGTCCACGTCAGCTCGCTCACCAAGGCGACATCGCCCAGTCTGCGGGTGGGGGTGCTCGCCGCCCGCGGCCCCGTCCTCGAACGACTGCGCGCCATCCACGTCGTCGACACCTTCTTCGTCCCGCGCCCCCTCCAGGAAGCCGCCCTCGAACTGGTCGGCGCGCCCGCGTGGAGCCGCCATCTGCGCACGGTGGCAGACGAACTGAAGACCCGTCGGGACACCATGACCGCGGCCCTGCGGCTCGAGCTGCCCGAACTGACCCTGCCCCGCATCCCTTCCGGCGGCTACCACCTGTGGCTGCGGCTGCCCGACGGTGCGGAGGAGGCCGCACTCGTCGCAGCGGCCCTGCGTGCCGGCGTCGCCGTGGCCCCAGGCCGCCCCTACTTCTGTGCCGAAGCCCCCGCCGGGCACATCCGGTTGAGCTTCGCAGGCGTGGCAGGCCCCGTGGAAATCGTGGAAGGCGTCCGCAGACTGCGCACGGCATGTGACGAAGCACTGCACTGACGCCGTCTGCCGCAAGGCGCGGCCGAGGTCGCTCGCCGGGGAAACGCGGACGGCGCCGCCCGCCGGTGAAACGCCGCTGACAAGCTCTGCGCCCCTGTGCGAGCCTCCTGCCATGAGCGACACGGTCCACGGCGCGTACACGATCTCCACCGACCCCGGCCGCCTGGACGCGGACCGCGTCCACCACTGGCTCTCCACCGACGCCTACTGGGCGATCGGCCGCAGCCGTGAGACGCACGACCGGGCCGTCGGCGCGTCGCTCAACTTCGGCGCCTACGAAACGTCCACGGGAGAAATGGCTGGTTACGCGCGCGTCGTCACCGACCACGCCGTCTTCGCCTATCTGTGCGACGTCTACATCGACCGGCCCGCCCGCGGCGGCGGGCTCGGCACCGCCCTCGTCACCGCCGTCCGCGACCACCTCGCGGCCCTCGGCGTGCGCCGGGTCCTGCTCACCACCGACGACGCCCATGGCGTCTACGAGAAGATCGGCTTCAAAACTCTCGCGCACCCCGGGGACTGGCTGGTGTTCCCGTTCCAGCAGCCCCCGTCGGCGACCCCTTGACCTGCGAGGCATTGGCCAGCACCATCACGCCATGAGTGTCCGGGTCACATTGGTCGCCGCCGCGCGTACCTCCTCGTTGCTCACCGAGCGCTTCGACGACGACCGGCCCCTCGACCAGGCAGGCTGGCACGAGGTGCAGCTCGCCGCCCACGCCCTCGTACCCCTCAGCGCCGCCGAGCTGCGCTACTGCTCACCGACCGCGCGCAGCCGGGCCACCGGCGACGCCCTCGGCTTCGCACCGCTGGCCCAGCCCGCGCTGCGCGACTGCGACATGGGCCGCTGGCGCGGCCTCACCCTCGCCGAGGTCACCGCCAGGGAGCCCGCCGCCGTCGACGCGTGGCTCGCCGATCCGCGCAGCGCGCCGCACGGCGGGGAACCGTTGCTCGCCTTCATCTCCCGCATAGGGGGCTGGCTGGACACCCGCCCCGCCGACGCCGCCGGCTCCATCGTCGCCGTGACCGAGCCCGCTGTCGTACGGGCGGCCTTCGTGTACGCGCTGAGAGCGCATCCCTCGATGTACTGGAACGTGGACGCCCGCCCGCTGTCGACGGTGACGCTGACCGGCACACCCGGCCGCTGGAACCTCCGGCTGGAAGCGGCGGCCTGAATCCGTCAGCTCTCTCCCCCGAGGCCGCGCGGCTCTCCGCGAGCGACTCACGCCTGGGCCGCGGGAAGGCTGCCTCCGCCGCGGTCCCGGCCTCCACTACGACCGGCGTCGGGGCTTGCCGCGCTTGCCCGCCTTGGGGCCGCCGGAACCGCTGCGCGGATTCTTGCCGGCCGCCTTGCCCGCCGACCTGCCTGCGGCCTTGCCCGTGGCCGGCTTGCCCCCGGACGCCTTGCCCGCGGCGGGCTTTTGCCGTGCGCCGCCCGTATCCGGGCGCTTGTCCTTCGGCTGCGCAGCGCCGGCGGCCTGGGTGCGGCCCCGTGAGCTGTTGACCGTCCGCCCGCGGACGATGCCGATGAAGTCCTCCACCAGGTCCGTGGTCTCGTCCTCCGGCCAGGACAGCGCGACGCGAGACTCGGGAGCGTCGTTCACCGGACGGTAGGTGAGGTCCTTGCGGTGGTGGAGACGCGCGAGCGACTGCGGGACGACGAGGAGGCCGACCCCGGCCGCCACCAGCTCGATCGCATCCGCCGTCGTGGCGGGGCGCTCGTTGGCGGGCCGCCCCGGAGGGCGTTCCCAGTCGAGGGTGTCGTCGAGGGGGTGGAGCACGATGTCGTCGGCAAGATCGGCTGCGGAGACCTCGTCGACCGCCGCGACCACGTGATCCTTCGGGACCACGACGACCGTCGTCTCGGTGTAGAGGGGGATCGCGCTGAAGTCCGTACGGTCGATCGGCAGCCGCACGAACCCCGCGTCCGCGCCGCCGCCGCGCAGCACCTCGGTGGCTTCGGCGGCGGACACCGAGACCAGCGTCAGTGGGATGTCGGGCAGCCGCTCGTTCCAGATCCGCACCCACTTGGTCGGCGTCACGCCCGGAACATAGGCCAGCCGGAACGAAGGGGGTACTTCCGAGCCTGTCACGCCGCCAGGTTACCGGTCGTGGTCGGAGGTGGCGCACACGCTCGATACCCTTGACACCATGACGTCGCACCAGACCACCCAGACCATGAAGCCCGCGACCGCGGCGAAGAAGCTGGGTGTGTACCTCGAGGCCACCCCTGCCGAGTTCCAGGAGGGCGTCGTCTCGCGCGCCGAGCTGAGTGCGCTCCAGGCCGACCCGCCCGAGTGGCTCCAGGAACTCCGGCGCAACGGCCCGCACCCCCGGCCGGTGGTCGCGGCGAAGCTGGGCATCTCCATCTCGGGCCTCGCCCGCGGCGGTGTGACGGAGCCCCTCACCACCGAGCAGATCGAGGAGCTCAAGGCGGAATGTCCCGGGTGGCTGCGGCAGGAGCGCGCCACGCAGGTCGAGGTCCGCAAGGAAGCGGTGCGGATCAAGGAGAAGAACGCGGCGCGGGCCGACAGGCCCGATCAGCCGCGTTCCTGACCCCGAGCTCCGGGCCGGCAGCGGCGCGGAGCCCGGGATCCAACCGCACAAGCAGGAGAACGAGACCCCCGCCGTCCATGTCGGACCCGGGGGTTTCGCCGCATCCGAGCACCGGGAGACGCGGTGCGCGCGGCAAAACGAACCGTACGCGCCGTGAACCGGCTCACCGAGCAGTGGGCGATTGCGTGGACGGGGCGCGGCGGGACCGCTCTCCGCTCTTTCCGCCACGCATCTGCGGCCGCTGCTCGCGTTCGTCGCGCACGCTGCTGACCGACCGGCGCGGAGAGAACCCGAGGACGCGAGCGGGCTGCCCCGCCGCCGAGGCTGCCGGAGCCGTGCGCGACGACATCGAAGCCCGGCCGGCCGCTCCGCTCGCCGGCGCCGGCCGTCCGGCCGGTGCGCCGGGTCTCGGCGAGGGCCCCTGCCATGCGCCCGCCGCCCGAGCACTCATTGCATAAAACTGCGGCTATGCGTATAGTCATGCCATCGATGAGGAGGACATTCGATGACGGTACGAGCAGCAGTAGCAGGGGCGAGCGGGTATGCGGGCGGGGAGCTGCTCCGGCTGCTCCTGGCCCACCCGCAGGTCGATATCGGCGCCCTGACCGGCAACTCCAATGCCGGCCAACCGCTCGGCTCGCTGCAGCCGCACCTGCTGCCGCTGGCCGGGCGGGTGCTCCAACCGACGACCGCCGAGGTGCTCGCCGGTCATGACGTCGTGTTCCTCGCGCTCCCGCACGGACAGTCCGCCGCGGTCGCCGAGCAGTTCGGTGACGATGTGCTCGTCATCGACATGGGTGCCGACTTCCGGCTGAAGGACGCGGCCGACTGGGAGAGCTTCTACGGCTCCGAGCACGCCGGTACCTGGCCCTACGGCCTGCCCGAACTGCCGGGTGCCCGCGCCGCGCTGGAGGGGTCCAAGCGTGTCGCGGTGCCCGGCTGCTATCCCACCGCCGTCTCGCTCGCCCTGTTCCCCGCCTATCAGGCCGGTATCGCCGAGCCCGAGGCCGTGATCACCGCCGCCACCGGCACCTCCGGCGCGGGCAAGGCGCTCAAGCCGCATCTGCTCGGCTCGGAGGTCATGGGCTCCATGAGCCCGTACGGCGTCGGCGGCGGCCACCGTCATACGCCCGAGATGATCCAGAACCTGAGCGCGGTCGCGGGGGAGCGGGTCAGCGTCTCCTTCACCCCCACCCTCGCACCCATGGCCCGCGGCATCCTCGCCACCTGCTCCGTCAAGGCGAAGCCGGGCACGACCGCGAACGACGTACGCGCCGCGTACGAGAAGGCGCTGGCCGACGAGGAGTTCGTGCACCTGCTGCCGGAGGGCCAGTGGCCCGCCACCGCCTCCGTCTACGGATCGAACGCCGTCCAGATCCAGGTCGCGTACGACGAGAACGCCGGCCGGGTCATCGCGATCAGCGCCATCGACAACCTCACGAAGGGCACCGCCGGCGGCGCGGTGCAGAGCATGAACATCGCCCTCGGACTCCCCGAGAGCACCGGTCTTTCCACGATTGGAGTTGCGCCGTGAGCGTGACCGCAGCGAAGGGATTCACGGCAGCGGGCATCGCCGCCGGAATCAAGGCGAACGGCAACCCGGACCTGGCCCTCGTGGTCAACGAGGGGCCCCGCCGCGCCGCCGCGGGCGTCTTCACGTCCAACCGCGTCAAGGCCGCCCCCGTGCTGTGGAGCGAGCAGGTACTCAAGGGCGGGGAGGTCACCGCCGTACTGCTCAACTCCGGTGGCGCCAATGCCTGTACGGGTCCCAAGGGATTCCAGGACACCCACGCCTCGGCCGAGAAGGTCGCGGACGTCCTCGGTCACAGTGCGGGCGAGGTGGCTGTCGCGTCCACCGGCCTGATCGGCGTGCTGCTCCCCATGGACAAGCTGCTCCCGGGCATCGAGCAGGCTGCCGCCCAGCTCTCCGAGCACGGCGGCGAGAAGGCCGCCATCGCCATCAAGACCACGGACACGGTGCACAAGACCGCACTCGCGCAGGGGCAGGGCTGGACCGTCGGCGGCATGGCCAAGGGGGCCGGAATGCTCGCCCCCGGTCTCGCCACCATGCTCGTCGTCCTCACCACCGACGCCGACCTCGACCACACCGCCCTCGACACGGCCCTGCGCGACGCCACGCGGCAGACCTTCGACCGGGTCGACTCCGACGGTTGCATGTCCACCAACGACACCGTGCTGCTGCTCGCCTCCGGTGCCAGCGGCGTCGTCCCGGCACCCGACGAGTTCGCCGAAGCCGTTCGGGCCGTCTGCGACGACCTCGCCCGGCAGCTGATCGGCGACGCGGAAGGCGCCAGCAAGGACATCCGCATCGAGGTGATCAACGCCGCAACGGAGGACGACGCCGTCGAGGTCGGCCGCTCCATCGCCCGTAACAACCTCCTCAAGTGCGCCATCCACGGCGAGGACCCCAACTGGGGCCGGGTGCTGTCCGCGATCGGCACCACCGGCGCCGCCTTTGAGCCCGACCAGCTGAACGTCGCCATCAACGGCGTCTGGGTCTGCAAGAACGGCTCCCTCGGCGAGGACCGCGACCTCGTCGACATGCGCTTCCGCGAGGTCCGGATCACCGCCGACCTCGCCGCCGGGTCCGAGTCCGCCGTCATCTGGGCCAACGACCTCACCGCCGACTACGTCCACGAGAACAGCGCGTACAGCTCATGAGCACTGCCCAGAGTCCGACCCGGAAGCACACCGCCCTGCCCAAGGCCCAGATCCTCATCGAGGCGCTGCCCTGGCTCACCCGCCACAACGGCAAGATCGTCGTCATCAAGTTCGGCGGCAACGCCATGATCGACGAAGAGCTGAAGGCCGCCTTCGCCCAGGATGTCGTCTTCCTGCGCCACGCCGGCCTCAAGCCGGTCGTCGTGCACGGCGGCGGCCCGCAGATCTCCGCCGCGCTCGACCGGCACGGCCTGGTCAGCGAGTTCAAGGCGGGCCTGCGTGTCACCACCCCCGAGGCGATGGACGTCGTACGGATGGTGCTGGCCGGGCACGTCCAGCGCGAACTGGTCGGGCTGCTCAACCGGCACGGGCCCTTCGCCGTCGGCATGACCGGCGAGGACGCCCACACGATCACCGCGACCAAGCACCAGCCCCGGATCGACGGAGAGCTCGTCGACATCGGCCGGGTCGGCGAGATCACCGAGATCGACGCCGGCGCCATCGAAGCGCTGCTCGCCGACGGCCGGATCCCGGTCATCTCCTCGATCGCCCGCTCACAGGACGACGGACATGTCTACAACGTCAATGCTGATACGGCGGCTGCGGCACTCGCTGCGGCACTGGGTGCCGAGACGCTGATGGTCCTCACCGACGTCGAGGGCCTGTACGAGGACTGGCCCAACAGCGACGAGGTGATCAGCCGGCTCACCGCCACGCAGTTGGAGAAACTGCTGCCCGACCTCTCCAGCGGCATGGTCCCCAAGATGGAGGGTTGCCTGCACGCCGTACGCAACGGGGTCAACACCGCCCGCGTGATCGACGGACGTGTGCAGCACTCGATCCTGCTGGAGATCTTCACCGACGAAGGCATCGGCACCATGGTCGTGCCCGACGGACAGGGGGAAGCATGAGTGGCAACGGCAACGAGCAGCTCGCCCAGCGGTGGCAGAGCGCCATGACCGACAACTACGGCACACCGAAGCTGTCCCTCGTCCGCGGCGAGGGCGCCAAGGTCTGGGACGCCGACGGCACCGAGTACACCGACTTCGTCGGCGGCATCGCGGTCAACGCGCTGGGCCACGCCCACCCCGCCGTCATCGAGGCGGTCACCCGCCAGATCTCCTCCCTCGGACACGTCTCCAACCTGTACGTCGCAGAGCCGCCCGTCGCGCTCGCCGAGCGGCTGCTCCAGCTCTTCGGCCGCCCCGGCCGTGTCTACTTCGCGAACTCCGGCGCCGAGGCCAACGAAGCCGCCTTCAAGATCGGGCGGCTGACGGGTCGTCATCACATGGTTGCCACCACCGGCGGTTTCCACGGCCGGACCATGGGCGCCCTCGCGCTCACCGGGCAGCCTGCCAAGCAGGGCCCGTTCCTGCCGCTGCCCTCGGACGTCACGCACGTCGCATACGGCGATGCCGAGGCGCTGCGGGAGGCGGTCACCGAGGACACCGCTTTCGTGATCATCGAGCCGATCCAGGGTGAGAACGGCGTGATCGTGCCGCCCAAGGGCTACCTCGAGGCCGCGCGCGCGATCACCCGGGCCACCGGCACCCTGCTGGTGCTCGACGAGGTGCAGACGGGCATCGGGCGGACCGGCCACTGGTTCGAGTACCAGGCCCACCAGGGCGTCGAGCCGGACATCGTCACCCTCGCCAAGGGGCTCGGCGGCGGCCTGCCCATCGGCGCCACCGTCGTCTTCGGTGAGGCGGCCGAGCTGCTCAAGCCCGGCCACCACGGCTCGACGTTCGGCGGCAATCCCGTCGCCTGCGCCGCTGGCCTCGCCGTCCTCGACACCCTTGCCGCCGACGGCGTACTCGACTCGGTCAAGCGGCTCGGCGAGAAACTGCGCGACTCGATCGAAGGCCTCGATCATCCGCTTGTCTCCCATGTCCGCGGCAGCGGCCTGCTGCTGGGTATCGTGCTCACCGAGCCCCTCGCACCCAGGGTGCAGCAGGCGGCTCAGGATGCCGGCTTCCTGGTGAACGCTCCCGCGTCCGATGTCGTACGGCTCATGCCGGCGCTGACCATCGGCGACGAAGAGGTGGACGCCCTGCTCCGGGCGCTGCCCGGCATCCTCGAGGCGAGCGGCGGGGAAGGACGATCCGGAGAATGAGACGACGATGACAGAGGCGCGGTACCCCGAACACGCTGAGCACGGCGGCCCCGCCGTACCGCAGACCCGCACGGCCCGCCACCGCCGGATCGTGGACATCCTCAACCGGCAACCGGTGCGTTCCCAGAGCCAGTTGGCGAAGCTCCTCGCGGACAACGGGCTGAACGTCACCCAGGCGACGCTCTCCCGGGACCTCGACGAACTGGGCGCGGTGAAGATCCGCAACACCGGCGGCGAGCTGATCTACGCGGTGCCCAGCGAGGGCGGCTTCCGCACCCCGCAGGCGCCGCTCGGCGAGTCGGCGAAGGAGGAGCGCATGCGGCGCCTCTCCAGCGAGCTGCTGATCTCGGCGGAGGCGTCGGCCAACCTCGTGGTCCTGCGCACGCCGCCGGGGGCGGCACAGTTCCTGGCCTCCGCCATCGACCAGGCGGAACTGCACGACATTCTGGGCACGATCGCGGGCGACGACACGCTGATGCTGATCAGCCGCGACCCGGCCGGCGGGCAGGCGCTGGCGGACCACTTGCTGCGTCTGGCACAGAACGGGCGGTAGTCGACCAGGTTCCGTTTTCGGGGCTCTCCCCACGGCCTGGTGGCCGTGGGGAGGGCGCCGGCCCTGCTCAGGCCGTGCGCGCCGGCAGCGGCAACGCCAGTGCCGGGAGCCCGTCCAGGCTCATGCCCACGTGCTCCTTCTTCTCGCAGTACGCGGCGAACTCCTCCTCCGACTTCCGTCCGAAGTATTCAGCGTGCTGGGTCCGCTCCTCCCGGTAGTCCATGAAGGGCACCGCGAACCCGCACACCTGACTGATGCGCCGGGCGTGGACGACGATGATCGCCCGGGCTGCCGGACCGTCGGCCTTCTCGAAGAGGCCGATCAGTTCGGCCCAGCGGGCGTCGTCCCGGAAGACCGCCTCGCCCCGGCCGTGCACGCGCACCACCTGCGGGGGCCCGGAGAAGGCGCACCACATCAGCGTGATGCGCCCGTTCCCCTCCTCGCGGACGTGCGCGATGGTTTCGGCGCCGCTGCCGCCGAAGTCGAGGTAGGCGAGCGTCATGTCGTCGACGACGACCAGCGTGCCGCTGCGGCCCTTGGGCGACAGATTGACGTGCCCGTCCCCGGTCAGCGGCGCGGTGGCCGTGAAGAAGACCGGCTGCGCCTCGATGAAGTCGCGCAGGCGTCCTTCGATGCGTTCATACGTTTTCCCCATGGGCGGATTATCGGCCACGGGTTGGCGTCCCCGGGTGAGATCGAGACGGGCCGGAGTCCGCCCCGGGCGCGCACCGGGCGGAAGGCGGCCCTGCGTGCGGCATCGCCTGCCTGTGCTCACCCGTTCCTCCCGTTCTTCCCGTCGATCCGGGCACCGGCCCTATGGGCCGGCCACCCCTGTGAGCTGGTCCTTTCCGTGTCGATTGACAAAGCATACGGAGCGCTGCATAGTTATACCCATCAGCGTTTGCACCGTAAGGAGAAACCCGTGACCGAGCGCGTCGTACTCGCCTACTCGGGCGGCCTGGACACCTCCGTCGCCATCGGCTGGATCGCCGAGGAGACGGGCGCCGAGGTCATCGCCGTTGCCGTGGATGTCGGCCAGGGCGGCGAGGACCTGGACGTCATCCGCAAGCGCGCGCTCGCCTGCGGTGCGGTGGAGGCCGAGGTCGCCGACGCCAAGGACGAGTTCGCCGAGGAGTACTGCCTCCCCGCGATCAAGGCCAACGCCCTCTACATGGACCGCTACCCGCTGGTCTCCGCGCTCTCCCGGCCGACGATCGTCAAGCACCTCGTCGCCGCCGCCAAGAAGCACGGCGCCACCACCGTCGCCCACGGCTGCACCGGCAAGGGCAACGACCAGGTGCGGTTCGAGGCCGGCATCGTGGCCCTCGCCCCCGAGCTGAAGTGCATCGCCCCGGTCCGTGACTACGCGATGACCCGGGACAAGGCGATCGCCTTCTGCGAGGAGAAGCAGCTCCCGATCGCGACCACCAAGAAGTCGCCGTACTCGATCGACCAGAACGTCTTCGGGCGGGCCGTCGAGACCGGCTTCCTGGAGGACATCTGGAACGCGCCGATCGAGGACATCTACGAGTACACCTCGAACCCGGCCGAGGCCCGCGAGGCCGACGAGGTCGTCATCTCCTTCAAGGCGGGCGTCCCGGTCGCCATCGACGGCAAGCCCGTCACCGTCCTGCAGGCCATCCAGCAGCTCAACGAGCGGGCCGGCGCCCAGGGCATCGGCCGGATCGACATGGTCGAGGACCGGCTCGTCGGCATCAAGTCCCGCGAGGTCTACGAGGCCCCGGGCGCGATCGCGCTGATCACCGCCCACCAGGAGCTGGAGAACGTCACCGTCGAGCGCGAGCTCGCCCGGTACAAGCGGCAGGTCGAGCAGCGCTGGGGCGAGCTGGTCTACGACGGCCTGTGGTTCTCCCCGCTCAAGCGCGCCCTGGACGGCTTCATCAACGAGGCCAACCAGCACGTCACCGGCGACATCCGCATGACCCTGCACGGCGGCCGGGCCGTCGTCACCGGCCGGAAGTCGGACGAGTCGCTGTACGACTTCAACCTCGCCACCTACGACTCGGGCGACACCTTCGATCAGTCCAAGGCGCAGGGCTTCATCGAGATCTTCGGCCTCTCGCAGAAGATCGCGGCCAAGCGGGACCTCGCGTAACCCGCATCCGTTGTACAGACCGCCTCCCCGCACCGTCCCGGCACGGGGAGGAGGTGGCACATCCGACCTTCCAGGAGCTTGAACTGTGAGCAGCAACAACGGTGACGTCCGGCTCTGGGGCGGCCGCTTCGCCGACGGCCCGGCGGAGGCGCTGGCCAAGCTGTCCGCGTCGGTGCACTTCGACTGGCGTCTCGCGCCGTACGACATCGCCGGGTCCCGCGCCCACGCCCGCGTCCTCAACAAGGCGGGGCTGCTCACCGAGGACGAGCTGACGCGCATGCTGGCCGGCCTCGACCAGCTCGAAGCGGACGTGGCATCCGGCCACTTCGTCGGCACCATCGCCGACGAGGACGTCCACACCGCCCTTGAGCGCGGTCTGCTCGAGCGGCTCGGCCCCGACCTCGGCGGCAAGCTCCGCGCCGGCCGGTCCCGCAACGACCAGGTCGCCACCCTGTTCCGGATGTACCTTCGCGACCACGCCCGGATCATCGGCGCTCTCGTCGCCGATCTCCAGGACGCCCTCGTCGGCCTCGCCGAGGCGCACCCGGACGTCGCCATGCCGGGGCGCACGCACCTCCAGCACGCTCAGCCCGTGCTCTTCGCCCACCACGTGCTCGCCCACGTCCAGTCGCTGTCGCGGGACGCCGAACGGCTGCGTCAGTGGGACACCCGGACCGCCGTCTCCCCGTACGGGTCCGGCGCGCTCGCAGGCTCGTCGCTCGGGCTCGACCCGGAGGCGGTCGCCGCCGACCTCGGCTTCGAGCGCGGCTCGGCCGGCAACTCGATCGACGGCACGGCCTCCCGTGACTTCGTTGCCGAGTTCGCGTTCATCACCGCCATGATCGGCGTGAACCTGTCGAGGATCGCCGAGGAGGTCATCATCTGGAACACGAAGGAGTTCTCCTTCGTGACCCTCCACGACGCCTTCTCCACCGGCTCCTCGATCATGCCGCAGAAGAAGAACCCGGACATCGCGGAGCTGGCGCGCGGCAAGTCCGGCCGGCTCATCGGCAATCTGACCGGCCTGCTGGCGACGCTGAAGGCCCTCCCGCTCGCCTACAACCGCGACCTGCAGGAGGACAAGGAGCCGGTCTTCGACTCCTGCGACCAACTCGAGGTGCTGCTGCCGGCGTTCACCGGGATGATGGCCACACTCACGGTCAACCGGGAGCGCATGGAGGAGCTCGCCCCGGCCGGCTTCTCGCTCGCGACGGACATCGCCGAGTGGCTGGTCAAGCAGGGCGTGCCGTTCCGTGTGGCGCACGAGGTCGCGGGCGAGTGCGTCAAGGAGTGCGAGCAGCAGGGCATCGAGCTGGACCAGCTCACGGACGAGCAGTTCGCGAAGATCTCCGCGCACCTGACGCCCGAGGTTCGCACCGTCCTGAACGTGCCCGGAGCCCTGGCCTCCCGCAACGGCCGGGGCGGCACGGCCCCCTCGGCGGTGGCCACTCAGCTCAACGAGGTCAAGGCCGACCTGGTGATACAGCACGCCTGGGCCGACGCCAAGAAGTAACCGCTGCCCTCAGATCGCCGCCGCCCAGTCCGCGAGCGCGTCGAAGTCCGGTTCGGTCAGCCCGATCCGTTCGTCGACGCGCAGCAGCAGGGCGGCGGTGAGGTGGTTCAGCTCCACGTACTCGTGGTCGGACTGCGTGATGTCGTCGTCCAACCAGGCGAACGGGCGCCCCGCGGCGTACTGGAGGATGTACTGCGTCTTCCAGAAGGTGCCGCGCGGCGCCCGTCCGTGCATCTGCGGCCAGTCGATGAACGGCAGTTCGGGCAGGCCCAGATGCGGGCCTGTCCAGTCGTTGGCCTCGCCCTTCCACGTCGTGGCCCACACCAGTTCGTAGTGCTCGGCGAGCGCCCGCAACTCGGCCCCGTGCGCGGGGTTGAGCCACACCCGCAGAGGTTTGCCGTCCGTCCAGCCCGTCGGCCGCATCCGGTGGGTGGTGTAACCCGGCGGTCTGCGCTGGGGTTTCGCGGCGTACGGATTGAGCGGGCCGTCGACGTCGATCAGCAGCAAAGGCTTCATGGGCGCACTCCGGGCAGGGAGCGGCTCAGTCGATCCGCTCGCAGATGTCGATCACCGATCCGTGGGCCATGGTCACCGTCCGGTACCCGGACGAGCTGATGTCCAGCGTGTACACGCCGTCGATGATGTAGAGGCCCCGGTCGAGATTACCCTCGCCGATGCCGACGAGTACCGGTCCCAGAACCGACCAGAACTGGGAGCCGTCCCTCCGGTAGTCGACCACCGCGGTGCCGCTCGCGTCCGCGTCGTAGAAGTCGCCCGTGTCCTTGTTGGTGACCCGGACGACCAGGTCTCCCTTGTACGCGACCCGCTTCGGCGACCCGTCGGGGTGGGTCTGCGACACGCGCTGCACCACCTCGTCGACGATGGGCTCGCCGTGAACGGCGAAGTCGCACCGTACACCCGCGGCGACGTCCCACGGCGCGGTCGGCGCCGGCCGCCAGCCGAGGCCGGCGGCCGCAGCGACGGCAGGCGCGGACGCGGACGCAGGCGCCGCGCCCATCAGCGTGGTGGCGGCAAATGCCGTCAGAGCAACAACGGTTCGTCGCATGGTGTCTCCCTGGGGAAGAGTTCCGGCTTTCCGGCTCAGCTTCTCCCCGACCCCTGACCACGCTCTCACCACGGCTGTCCGGCGCCGCCCCTGGCGACTAGGCTCGCGGCTGCCATGGAGTTCCAGCTGCTGGGTCCGTTCGAGGCCCGTCACGACGGAGACCGGGTCCTGGTGGGCTGTCGCCGCCAGGAGCGCTGTCTGCTCTCGATCCTCCTGTTGGAAGCAGGCCGCGTGGTGACGACCCGGCGCCTCATCGACCTGCTGTGGAACGGTGTCGCTCCCGCCTCGGCCCGCGGCACCGTTCACACCTACATCGGCCGTCTCCGCGCCCGTCTGGGGCCGTACGGGCTGCACATGGACACCCGCCACGACGGTTACGCCCTCAACCCGGGCGGCCATGAGACCGACGCCCAGGAGTTCCTCGATCTCGCCCACAGGGCCGGTGCCGCCGCCGATCCCGCGGAGCGCGCGCGTCTGTACGACCGTGCCCTCGCGCTCTGGCGCGGTCCACTGCTCGTCGACGTCGCCAATGACGCGCTGCGCGAGCGGCTCGGCGGGCCGCTCGGCGAGCTGCGGCTGTCGGCACTGGAGCAGCGGGCCGAGGCCCAACTCCAATTGGGCCTGCATGACAGGGTGGTCGCCGACCTGACTCCGCTCGCCCCCGAACACCCGGGCAGGGAACGGCTGGTGGAGGCACTGATGACCGCCCTGTACCGTTGCGGCCGCCAGGCCGACGCACTTGAGCTCTACCGCATGACCCGCCGGGCGCTGGTGACCGGGCTCGGCATCGAGCCCGGCGCCGGGCTGCACACTCTGCACGACCGCATCCTGCACGGCGACCCCCGGCTGAACCGGCCGCCCACCCCCCTCTACGCGGTACGGGTGGGGGAGGAGTGGCTGCCCTGGTCTACGAGCGGGCTGCCCGCGCTCGAGTTCTGCAACACCTACGCCGGCTGGAACGGTCCGCGACAGCCCGGCTCGGAGTGGCTGCGCACCTACACCACGCTCGCCGTGTGGGCCGGACATCTGGATCTGGCCGAGGACTGGCTGGTGGCCGGACTGCTGAAACAGGCGCGCCGGCGTCCGGACGAGGCCGCGGCGGCGCTGGACGAGGCACGCGCGTTCCGAACGCGGCTGTACGCCTGCCTGACCGATCCCGACGACGTACGGGCGTTCAAGGCGGTGGCCGGAGTGGCGGAGGACGCCGCGAAGGTGTCGGTGTTCGTCCGCGGTGAGGACGGGCTGGGCCGGTGGCGGCTTTCGCCGTCCGCCGGACTGCGGCTGCCCGTCCTGGCCGTGGCCCGCAGTGCAGCCGAGGTGCTCGGCGGTCCCGCGCGTTTCACCATCCGGGTCTGCCCGGGTGAGAACTGCGGCTGGGTGTTCGCCGACGAAAGCGGCCGACGCCGGTGGTGCAGCCTCGGGACCTGCGGCAAGGAGACGTCGGCGTACTGAATGAGACATTGGCGTCTCACATGGGCTAAGCTTGTCTCATGGCCATGGACCGAGAACACGTGCTCCGCGCCGCCGCCGCCCTCCTCGCCCGAAAGTCGACCGCCACCATGGACGAGGTCGCCCGGGCTGCGGGAATCGGCCGCGCCACCCTGCACCGGCACTTCGCCGGCCGGGACGCGCTGGTCAGGGCGCTCGAGCAGCTCGGCATCCAGGAGTTCGAGGCGGCGCTCGACCGCGCGCGGCTCGAAGAGGGCGGCGCGGGCGACGGACTGCGGCGGCTGATCGCCGAGGCGGAACCGTCCGCCCACCTTCTGGCCTTCCTCTACAGCGAGAACCAGCTCTTCGAAGGCGACCAGGTCAACGAGGGCTGGGCCCGCCTCGACGCCCGGGTCTGCGATGTGTTCCGGCGCGGTCAGGCCCAGGGCGAGTTCCGCATCGATCTGACACCGGCCTGGCTGACGGAGGCGCTCTACGCCCTCATCGGCTCCTGCGCCTGGGCCGTGATGGACGGCCGGGTCGCCCAGAAGGACTTCCAGTACATGACCGCCGAGCTCCTGCTCGGCGGAGCGCAACGGAGAGTGGAGAAATGAGCAGCACCGTCCAGCACACGACCGGGACGGACGAGACCCTGTACCGCCCCGGCCGCTGGCTGGCGCTCGCGGTCCTGGTCCTCGCCGTTCTGCTGGTGGCCGTGGACGCCACCGTCCTCGGCCTCGCGACCCCGTTCCTCAGCGAGGACCTCCAGCCGACCGGAACGCAGCTGCTCTGGATCGGCGACGTCTACTCGTTCGTCATCGCGGGCCTGCTGGTCTCCATGGGCAGCCTCGGCGACCGCATCGGCCGCAAGAAGCTGTTGCTGAGCGGCGCCGTCGCGTTCGGCGCGGTCTCCGTGCTCAACGCGTACGCCACCACTCCCGAGACGATGATCCTCGCGCGGGCGCTCCTCGGCGTCGCCGGCGCGACCCTCATGCCGTCCACGCTGGCGCTGATCCGCAACATCTTCCACGACTCGCGGGAACGCAGCCTCGCCATCGGTATCTGGGGTGCCACGGCGTCCGCGGGCGCGGCCGTCGGGCCCGTCGTCGGCGGGTTCCTGCTGGAGCACTTCTGGTGGGGATCGGTCTTCCTGATCAATCTGCCTGTGATGGCGGTACTGGTCGTCGTCGGCATCAAGCTCCTGCCCGAGTCGAAGAACCCGGTCACCGGCCCGTGGGACCTGATCAGTGTGGCACTGTCACTCGTCGGCATGGTCGCGGTCGTCTACGCGATCAAGGAGGCCGCGAGCCACGGCCCGAGCTGGGAAGCCGGCGCCGCGGCGCTTCTCGGCATCGCCGGACTGTATGGATTCGTCCGCCGGCAGCTCACGCTCGACACGCCGCTGCTCGACATGCGGCTGTTCAAGCACCGGGGCTTCTCCGGTGCGGTGCTGGCGGATCTCCTGACCATCCTGGGCCTGTCCGGCCTGGTGTTCTTCCTGTCCCAGTTCCTGCAGCTGGTCCAGGGCCGCGAGCCGCTCGAGGCGGGACTCGCCGAACTGCCCGCCGCGATCGGCGCGGTCGCCACGGGCCTCGTGGCCGGCAAGGTCGCACGCCGCTTCTCCGTGCGGTCCGTGGTGGCCGGCGGCCTCGCCGCCGTCGGACTCGCCCTCGCCGTACTGACCCTGCTCGGCAGCTCGACCGGCTATCCGCTGCTCGGAGCCGCGCTGCTCATCGTGGGTGCGGGCGCCGGGTTCTCGTTCACCGTCACCGCGGACGTGATCCTCTCCAGCGTCCCCAAGGAGCAGGCGGGAGCGGCGTCGGCGGTGTCGGAAACCGCGTACGAGCTGGGCGCGGCGCTCGGCATCGCGCTGCTGGGTTCGATCGTGACCGGGGTCTACCGGGACTTCACCGCCCCTGAAGGCACCCCGGCGGGTGTCGCGCTCGCCGCACACGAATCACTGGGCGGCGCGGTCGAGGCATCGACGGTCCTCCCGCCGCACCAGGCCCACGCACTGGTGGGCGCGGCGCAGGAAGCCTTTGTCGACGGCCTGCGCCAGGCGGCGGGCGCGGGGGCGGTGGTGCTGCTGGTGACCGGGGTGGCTGCGTGGTTCCTGCTGCGGGGCCAGAAGCTGGCGGACGGCGTCGAGCACTGACGAGTCACGCGTGCTCGGCCCGCCGGCGGCAATCCGCCTACGCTTGGCGGCCGTGGGAGGTACCCCCTCCCACGGCCGCCGGGCCGTAGGGGAGATCGAGGGGCGGGGGACCGGGGGCAGAGCCCCCGGGACAAGCGCTACGCGGCCTTCGCCTTGGTCGCGTACATGTCCACGTACTCCTGCCCCGACAGCCGCATGACCTCCGCCATCACCGAGTCCGTCACCGCGCGCAGCACATAGCGGTCGCGGTCCATGCCCTCGTAGCGGGAAAACTCCATCGGCTCGCCGAAGCGGATCGAGACCCGGCCGGGACGCGGCAGGCCCGCGCCGCCCGGCTGGAGCTTGTCGGTGCCGATCACGGCGAACGGGACGACCGGCGCGCCGGTCATCAGGGTCAGGCGGGCGATGCCCGTACGGCCCCGGTACAGGCGGCCGTCGGGAGAGCGCGTGCCCTCCGGGTAGATACCGAAGATCTTGCCCTCCTCCAGCACCCGGCGGCCTGTCATCAGCGCCGCCACTCCGCCGTTGGCGCCGTCGCGGTCGACCGGGATCATGCCGCAGCCGGTGAAGAACCAGGCCATGGCGCGACCCTTGAGGCCCTTGCCCGTGACGTACTCGTCCTTGCCGATGAAGTACACCGGCCGGTCGCAGACCAGCGGAAGGATCATCGAGTCGATGAAGGTGAGGTGGTTTCCGGCGAGGATCACCGGCCCCGTCCCGGGGATGTTCTCCGCGCCTTCCACGCGCGGGCGGAACATCAGGCGCAGGATCGGCCCGAGCACTGCCTTGATGAGCGTCAAGCGGGACAACGGGTCCTCCGGTGTCATGGGACGGGCGGATATGGCCGGTGAAATCTTTGCAGGTGAGGACGATACTCGCGGGTCACCCCGGATCGCACATCGGGTTCATCGACCTGATACGCAGTGTTGACGTGTGTTTCCGCGGTGTTCGTGCAGGGTCTGCCGTTACGAAGGCTCAACTGCCTACCATCGGGCGTCGCTTGGCAGTGCGGGACATCACATGGAGGAACGTTTCATGACACAAGGTGCGAGCAGCCGTCCGGCGCGTCGGAGTGTGCTGGGAGCCGCGGTCCTCACCACCGCCGCGCTCGGCGTCGGCGCCGGGCCGGCGCAGGCGGGTGAACGAGGGGGAAGCGGTCGCCCGCCCGGCAGGAACCTGCCCGTGCCCACGGTGATCGCCCACCGCGGCGCCAGCGGCTACCGCCCCGAGCACACCATCGGCTCGTACCAGCTCGCCCTCGACATGGGCGCACACGTCATCGAGCAGGACCTGGTGCCGACGAAGGACGGGCATCTCGTATGCCGTCATGAGAACGACATCACCGGTACGACGGACGTCGCCGCGCACCCGGAATTCGCCTCGCGCAGGACCACGAAGTCGGTCGACGGTGTCAGCCTGAACGGGTGGTTCACCGAGGACTTCACGCTGGCCGAGCTCAAGACCCTGCGTGCCAAGGAGCGGATCCCCGGCACCCGGCAGGAGAACACCCTCTACGACGGCCGGTGGACCGTGCCCACGTTCGAGGAGGTGCTGCGCTGGGCCGAGCGGGAGGGCCGCCGGCGCGGCCGCCCCGTGTGGCTGCACATCGAGACCAAGCATCCCAGCTACTTCCGCGGGCTCGGCCTCGGGCTCGAGGAACCGCTGGCGAAGCTGTTGCGGCGGTACGGGCGGCACCGCGGCAACTCGCCGGTCTTCGTGCAGTCGTTCGAGCCGAGCAGTATGCAGCGGATGTCACGGCTGGTGTCCTCGCCGTGTGTCGTCCTGCTGTCGGGCGCGAGCTCCCGCCCGTGGGACTTCGTGGAGGCCAATGACCCGCGCACCGTCGCAGATCTGGTCAAGCCCGAGGGCCTGAAGTGGATCGCCTCGTTCGCCCAGGGCCTCGGCCCGACACTGGACCTCGTCATCCCGAAGGACGCGAACGGCCGGCTGACGACGCCGACGACGCTGGTACGTGACGCCCACGCCGAGGGGCTGATCCTGCACCCCTACACGATGCGCAACGAGAACACGTTTCTCCCCGCCGACTTCCGGCGCGGCACGGACCCGAACGCCTACGGGGACGTTTTCGGTGCATACGCCGCGTACTTCGCGACGGGCATCGACGGCATCTTCACCGACAACCCGGACACGGGCCTGCTGGCGGCGGCCGACTTCACCGCCTGAAGCCGGACGGGCAACCGGCTCCACCGGCCCGACGCCGCGTCAACCGCTGTCGCCACACGAGGTTGACGCGGCGTCGCCCCTGATCCCTCGGGCAGCCGCTCCCCGGTCCACCCCGTACGGGTGACGGCACTCCCGCGGGGCAACCACCTCCCTCCTGTCCGCCGTCCCGCCCGGCATGACCGTTCTCGACGAAACACCGACCCCCGTCCATGTCGTCGGCGCGCTCAGGTACCTGGTGAGCGCCGAGGCGACGGCTGAAGCACCGGGCGCCTCGATGGAGGCCGGTGACCTGGAACAGGCCGTATGGGTAAGGCTCCTGGAGCAGCTCGGCGGCGAGGGGCCGCCGACCGACGCCGCGCGCTGGGTCCGGGCCGCCGTACGGGCGGAAGCGCGCCGCGCCCGCAGGAAGGCGGCGCGCGAACTTCCGTACCGTCACGAGCCCTCCGCCGACCCGGCCGGCGGGCCCGAGCGCGCCGCGCTCAGGAGCGAGCGCCGTCGTGCGCTGCGGGCCGCCGTGGCCCGCACTCCGGGGAACTGCCCCCGGCTGCTGACTGCGATGTTGTCCCCCCATGACCCCACCTACCGCGAAATCGCAGGGACGTTGGGTATCTCACAAGGAAGTCTGGGGCCACTGCGTTCCCGTTGCCTGGGGTGTCTGCGCAGAATGCTCGCGGCAGAGGTTGCAGCTCCTGAACATCGGGGAAAGGAGCGGTAGACAACCGGCGGTGACAGGTGAGCGGGAGGCGTGCGCACATGGGCATGAGCGTGACCATCTCGGCGGCGGCGGAGACCGACGCGGAGCACATCCTCAAGCTGCAGTATCTGTGCTATCAGACCGAGGCCGAGCTCTACGGCGACTACGGCATCGAGCCCCTGACCCAGTCGCTGGCCGACCTCCGTGCCGAAATCGCCCAGGGTCCCGCCCTCGTCGCCAAACTCGGTGACGAGGTCGTCGCCTCTGTGCGCGCCCGGATGGACGACACGGGGACGGCCCGCATCGCCAAGCTCATCGTCCACCCCCGGATGCAGCGGCACGGCCTGGGCGGCCGGCTGCTCGACGCGATCGAGCAGCGTTTCGCCGGGGACCCGGCGGCCAAGCGGTTCCAGCTCTTCACCGGCCACCGCAGCGAGAGCAACCTGCGGCTGTACCGCAGCCGCGGTTATGTCCCCGTCTCCCGCGAACAGTTGGGACCGCGCCTGACCCTGGTCACCCTGGAGAAGGAGTCGTCCGCCGGCGCGTACGTGGCCAGCGCCTGACGCCTTCAAAAGATCCGGAGGAGTTCAGGAGACCCGCGACCGCCGCAGCCAGAGCATCCCGGTGACCGGCAGCAGCACCGGGATGAAGAGGTAGCCCATGCCGTACTCGGACCACACCGTCGAGTCGGGGAACGCGGAGGGGTCCAGCACCGTCCACGTCCCCACGATCAGCACGCCCGCCAGCTCGGCGGCGCAGCACACCAGCGCCGCCTTGCGGGCCCTCTCGCCGCCCCGCACCAGGGTGTAGGTGATGAAGGCGTACACCACGGCCGCGACGGCCGACAGTACATGCGCGAGCGGGGCGCTGCCGAAGTCGGTGAGGATCTGGTAGACGGACCGGGACACGGCGCCGACGGACATCACGCCGTAGAGCCAGACCAGCAGCAGCCCGGGTCCGGCGACCAGCTTCGTCCGCTTCTTCCGCGTGTTCTGCCGCATGTTGTCCTGCGTGGTGGGCTCGGCCATCGTCAGCCTCCCCAGATGTCGTGGAGCCGCACCTCGAGGACCGCGAGCACCACCGCGCCGGCCGCGACCGTCGCCGAGCCCCAGCGGGTCCGCTCGGCCAGCGACAGGAAGCCGGCCGCGGGCACCGCCAAGGCGGAGCCGATCAGATACGACAGGAAGATCGCGGTGCCCTCGTCGGCCTTCTCGCCCCGCCCGAGCTGCACGATCCCGACGACCAGCTGCGCGAGTGCCAGCACGCTCACCACGGCCATGCCGATGAAGTGCCAGTCCTTGGTGGGCTGATCGCGGTACGCGGCGAAGCCGCACCACGCGGCGAGGGCGAGCGCGGTCACGGCGACCGCGACCGTCAGGGCGTCAAGCATGGGCTCGAGGGTATTACGGGCCAAAGGGCGCGATGCGCGCGGCCCCGGCGCAACCGGAGGGCGACGGCCCACCTATCGTCGGTGGCATGAAGCTCCACGCCGAAGCCCTGCTGTTCGACAACGACGGAACCCTCATCTCCTCCATGGAGTCGGTGAACCGCTGCTGGACGCGGTGGGCCGGTGAGTACGGCATCACGGCGGAGGACTTCGCCCGCGTCGGGCTGCACGGCCGACCGGCCGCCGAGATAGCCGCCGACCTGCTGCCCGCCCATGTCGTCCCCGAGGCGGTGGCGCGCATCGAGCACCTCGAGGTCGAGGACGTGGCCCAGGGAGTGGTGGCACTGCCCGGCACGCTCGCACTCCTCGCACAGCTGCCCCCGGAGCGGTGGGCCGTGGTCACCTCCGCCACCCGGCGGCTCGCCGAGGCCCGGCTCGCGGAGGTCGGCGTGGTGCCCAAGATGATGATCGCCGCCGACGACATCACCCGTGGCAAGCCCGACCCGGAGCCGTTCCTGCTCGCCGCACGCCGCCTCGGCGTCGACCCCGCGCGCTGCGTGGTCTTCGAGGACGCTCCCGCGGGCCTGGCCGCCGGACGCGCCGCGGGCATGCGCACCGTGGCATTGACCACAACACACGGCCGCGACGAGCTCGCCGCCGATGTGGTCGTCCCCGACCTCTCCGCCGTGTCCGTGCAGGTCACCGCCGCAGGCCTCGAGATCACAGCCGGGGAGTGAGCCGTCCGAATAGCGTTCAGGAGATGTCCGCTATTCGGACAGTGCCGGTCTGATCTTCGGCCTGTCTGTTTTACTTGCACCCATGACCACGACGAGCAGCCGCACCCTTGCGACCGAGGCGATCACGACGCCCGGTGCTCGTTGTATGTGTCGAATGTGCGCCATCTGAGGGCCCCTGCCTGAGCCTCGCGCCCCGAAGCGAGACCGACAGCCGCGCCGCGTCCGATCGTCCCCGGAAGAACCAGGAACGCACCCGGACCGAGCCTGCCCCGCGCACGCGTTGCCCCGGCCACCAGCCGAACCAGCCGTGCCGCATCGGAACCGAATGCCCCGTGCCCGGCGGACACCGCGCCGTGCACTCGACAGTGACGGAAACCCCTGTGATCACCACTACGGGCCTTACCAAGGTCTACCAGTCGCGAGGCGGCCGCGAGGTCACCGCTCTGGACGGCGTCGACCTGCACGTCCGTGAAGGCGAGGTCTTCGGAGTCATCGGCCAGAGCGGCGCCGGCAAGTCCTCGCTGATCCGCTGCGTCAACCTCCTCGAGCGCCCCACCTCCGGCACCGTGACCGTCGCCGGAACGGACCTCACCGCCCTCGCCGGCCGCGGCCGCCGCGCCTCCAAGGAACTCCGCGAGGCGCGCAGCCGCATCGGCATGGTCTTCCAGCACTTCAACCTGCTGTCGTCGCGTACCGTGAAGGACAACATCGAGCTCCCCCTCGAGATCCTCGGCGTGTCCGGCGCCCAGCGCTCCCGCAAGGCCCTGGAACTCCTGGACCTGGTGGGTCTCGCCGACAAGGCCAAGGCCTACCCCGGCCAGCTCTCCGGCGGCCAGAAGCAGCGCGTCGGCATCGCCCGCGCACTCGCCGGCGACCCGAAGGTGCTGCTGTCCGACGAGGCCACCAGCGCCCTCGACCCCGAGACCACGCGCTCGATCCTCCAGCTGCTGCGGGACCTCAACCGGCAGCTCGGACTCACGGTGCTGCTGATCACCCACGAGATGGACGTCGTCAAGACGATCTGCGACTCGGCCGCCCTGATGAGGAAGGGGAAGATCATCGAATCCGGAACGGTGAGCGAACTGCTCGCGACCCCCGGCTCCGAACTTGCCCAGGAGCTGTTCCCGGTGGGCGGTGAGGCCTCCGGCCCCGACCGCACGGTCATCGACGTCACCTTCCACGGCGAGGCCGCCACCCAGCCCGTGATCTCCCAGCTCTCGCGCACCTACAACATCGACATCTCGATCCTCGGCGCCGCCATGGACACCGTCGGAGGCAAGCAGATCGGCCGGATGCGCATCGAACTGCCCGGCCGCTACGAAGAGAACGTCGTCCCGGTCGGCTTCCTGCGCGAGCAGGGCCTGCAGGTCGACATCGTCGGCCCCGGCGGGCAGTCGGCCTTCATCCCGGCGCAGAGCGCGCCCGAGCTTGTCAAGGAGGTCGCGAAGTGACCTGGTCCGAGATGGAGCCCCTGCTGAGCCAGGGAACGCTGGACACCCTGTACATGGTGCTGTGGTCCACCCTCGTCACCGTCGCGGGCGGACTGCCGCTCGGTGTGCTCCTCGTCCTCACCGACAAGGGCGGACTGCTGCAGAACACCCCGGTGAACAAGGTCGTCGGCGTGATCGTGAACATCGGCCGCTCGCTGCCGTTCATCATCCTGCTGATCGCGCTGATCCCGTTCACAACCCTCGTCGTCGGCACCTTCATCGGCCCGACCGCGATGATCGTGCCGCTCGCCGTCGGCGCCATCCCCTTCTTCGCGCGCCTCGTGGAGACCGCCATCCGCGAGGTCGACCACGGCCTGGTCGAAGCAGTCCAGTCCATGGGCGGCTCGATTCCCACCATCGTCCGCAAGGTGCTGCTGCCGCAGGCCCTGCCCTCGCTGGTCGCCGCGGTCACCACCACCGTCATCGTCCTCGTCGGCTACTCGGCGATGGCCGGCGCGGTCGGCGGCGAAGGCCTCGGATCCAAAGCAGTCACCTACGGATTCCAGCGCTTCGAGACCCAGTTCATGCTCATCACGGTCGTGATCCTGATCGCCATGGTGACGATCGTGCAGCTCGTCGGCGACGGCGTCGTCCGGCTCCTCGCCCGCCGCGGACGCGCCGCAAGCTGACCTTCGACAACTCTCCCCACACAGCCCGCACTCCTTGTCCGGGCGACGTTCCACCACCAGAAAGAGGCACTTTTCGTGCGTAAGAACATCAAGCTCACCGCGGCCGCCGGCGCCACCGCCGCCCTCGCCCTCGGCCTCACCGCCTGCGGCACGGCCTCCGACCCGGGTGCCAAGACCGAGTCCGGCGCCAAGGCCGACCAGTCCAAGGCGCTCGTCGTCGCGGCGTCCCCGACGCCGCACGCCGACATCCTGAACTACGTCAAGGACAAGCTGGCGGCCAAGGCGGGCCTCAAGCTGGAGGTCAAGGAGTTCACGGACTACGTCCTGCCGAACACCGCCACCCAGCAGGGCCAGGTCGACGCCAACTTCTTCCAGCACAAGCCGTACCTGGACGACTTCAACAAGAAGAACAAGACGACCATCGTCCCGGTCGTCAACGTCCACCTCGAGCCGCTCGGCCTCTACTCCAAGAAGGCCGGCGACATCAAGGACATCAAGGCCGGTCAGACCGTCGCGGTCCCCAACGACACCACCAACGAGGGCCGCGCACTCCACCTGCTCGCCGACAACGGTCTGATCGTCCTCAAGGACGGTGTGGGCACCGACGCCAAGCTCTCCGACATCGCCGACGCGAAGGGCCTGAAGTTCAAGGAGCTGGAGGCCGCCACGCTGCCCCGCGCCCTGAACGACGTCGACGCCGCCGTCATCAACGGCAACTACGCCATCGAAGCCGACCTCGAGCCCGCCACCGACTCGCTGGTGCTGGAGAAGGCCGAAGGCAACCCGTACGCCAACTTCCTCGCCGTCAAGGAGGGCAACGAGGGCGACAGCCGTGTGCAGAAGCTCGCCGAGCTCCTCAACTCGCCCGAGGTGAAGAAGTTCATCGAGGACAAGTACGCCGGCTCCGTCGTGCCCGCTTTCGGCGCCGCCAAGTAAGGCTCGAGCGGCCCCACTTGACTCAGGCCCCGCGCACCTACCAAGGTGCGCGGGGCCGCGTCGTACCCCACCCGGCCATGCGCGGCGCGCACCCGATGTTGCATGCTGTGCCTTTACGGCTACGACAACCCAACGGCTTTGACCATTTATCGACAGTCTTCGGCATGGAGCTGCGCATGACTACCGCCTTCCCGGACGTGTCCATCAGTACGGAGCGGTTGGTACTGCGCCCCTACGAGGACGCCGACATCGCGGCTCACACCGAGATGATGAACGACGAGATGGTCACCGCGTGGACCTCCGTGCCGCACCCCTACACGACTGCGGACTCCGAGGAATGGGTGCGCAGGATCGCTCCTGCGATACGGACGGAGGGCCACGGCATCGTCCTCGCCGTCACCGAGTTCCTCACTCAGCGGCTCGTCGGCGTCGTCCACCTGCAGAACACCAACTGGCGCACGCTGTCCACCGAGGTCTCCTACGTCACGGCCCCCTGGGCGCGCGGCGAGGGATACGCGACCGAGTCCGTCCTCGCCGTGGCCCAATGGCTCTTCCGCAACCAGAGGTTCGAGCGCATGGAGCTGCGCACCGCCGCGGACAACACCGCCTCCCAGCAGGTGGCGCAGAAGATCGGCTGCATCAGCGAAGGCGTCCTGCGCAACGCCTGGATAGCGCGCACCCAGACGCAGGACGGCACGTGGGCGGACATCCGCACCGACCTCATCGTCTGGAGCCTGCTGCCCGAGGACATGGAGGCCGACCGCATGGCCGAGGCGGGCTACACCTCCTTCACCGACTGGAACTGATCCCCCGGGCGTGGTGGGACCCTCCCCGGGGCCCGAGGCCGGGGCCGCCAGGTACCCTCACCCTGCGACGCGTACCCGCGGAACTGCTCCGACCTGCGACAACCTCCAGGAGACTGACGACGATGGCCGACCGGGTCACGGTGATCGGCTGGGACGGTTCGCCGCTCACCCAGGCGGCCAGGTCGGCGCTGTCCGCCGCCACCCTGGTGGCCGGCGCCGCCCACCATCTGGCGCTGCCCGAAGTGCCGCCGGCTGCCGAACGCATCCGGCTCGGCAGCGTGGACCTCGCCGCCCGACGGATCGCCGGACACCGCGGCAGCGCCGTTGTCCTCGCCGACGGCGACCCCGGCTTCTTCGGCGTCGTACGCACGCTGCGGGCGCCCGAGTACGGCCTCGAGGTCGAGGTCGTGCCCGCCGTCTCCTCCGTGGCCGCCGCCTTCGCCAGGGCGGGCATGCCCTGGGACGACGCCCAGATCGTCGTCGCACACAGCCGTACGCTGCGCCGCGCGGTCAATGTGTGCCGGGCACACACCAAGGTCGCGGTTCTGACCTCGCCGGGTGCCGGGCCCGCCGAACTCGCACTGCTGCTCGACGGAATCCACCGCACCTTCGTGATCTGTGAGGAACTGGGCACCGACCGGGAGCAGGTCACCGTCCTCACCTCCGACAAGGTCGCCGACCACATGTGGCGCGACCCCAATGTCGTCATCGTCATCGGCGGCACCGGCAGTGCCACCCCCCACACCGGCGCCGGCGGCTGGATCGCCGGCCGGGAGCCGGGCTACCCGCCGGCCCTGCGCGGATGGGCGCTGCCGTACGCCGAGACGGCCACGGGCGACCCCACGGAGACGGCCACCGGCGAGGGCGAGTACGCCGGACTGCGGGCGGCCCAACTCGCCAGGCTGGGGCCCCGCGCCGGCGACCTCCTCTGGGACATCGGCAGCGGCAGTGGCGCACTCGCCGCGGAAGCAGCGCGTTTCGGCGCCGCCGTGATCGCCGTCGACGCCGACCCCGACGCCTGCCGCCGCACCGAGGCGTCGGCCCGCCGCTTCGGCGTCCAACTCCAGGTGGTGCAGGGGCGCGCCCCGCACGTTCTCGAACGACTGCCCGAACCCGATGTCGTGCGCATCGGAGGCGGGGGAGTGCCGGTCGTCACCGCCGTGGCGGACCGGCGGCCGGAGCGCATCGTCGCCCATGCCTCCACGCGTGACGAGGCGGAGGCCATCGGCGCGGCGCTCGCCGCCGGCGGGTACGCCGTCGAATGCGCCCTGCTCCAGTCCGTCGAAATGGACACCTCCGACTGGTCGGAGCGGGAGCGATCGGTCGTCTTCCTGCTCTGCGGACGGCAGCCCGACCCGCGCCCCCGGCCCCCCGCCACGGACGGTCCGGGGTAGGCTGGCCGATCGTTGTACCGCAGCCGGGTGTTCGTCGCTTCGTTCGTCAATGTCCGGAAAAGGGAGCCACTTTGGTTCCCAAATGTGGTACGCCGATACCGGGGGGTCGCGCGACGTGGCGCAGCCCACAGCGAACCGCGGCGGATCTTGCTGCCGCGGTGGCGAACGACCGCGACAATGTCTGGGTCCGTGGGTCAATCGTGCCGCGCGGCGCACACGCTCGTTCTTGTTGACGGGCGTCAGGTGTGCCGCTGTCGGACGTCCCGGGCGATGGGCGAAGGAGCAACCGATGGGCGAGGGGTACGCGCATGACTGACACCGGCCAGATCCCGGGTGAGGGGCTGCCGGAGAACGCAGGCATGGTGGAGCAGCCGGGCGTCCCCGCTCCCGGCGCGTACACCTACCTCGAACCCTCCGCGAGCAGCCCGGAAGAGGACGACCTCCTGCTGATGCCTGGTGCGCAGGGCGCATGGAGCGACCCCCAGCACGCTGCCATGGCTCCGGCCGGGCACATGCAGGCGGCGCCCGCCACCGATCAGTACGCGGCGGCGCCCGCGGGCGTTCAGCCGATGGCGCCCCAGGACGCGGCGCTGCATCAGAGCGGCGAGTACCGGACCGATTACGGGTCCGCCGCCTACCAGGCGCACGACTACCAGGCCGCACCGGCTGTGCACGGTGTCGAGCAGGGGGCAGGGGAGCCCGCCCCGGGCGATGCGTTCGTGCCTGGCTCGGCGCCGGAGGCGATGACGGCTCCCGAGTTCGTCGAGGTGACTCCGGCAGTCCAGGAGCCCGCCTTCCAGGAGGTCCAGGCCCCGCCCCAGGGCTCGCAGCAGTTCCAGGACGGCCTGCCCCAGGACTCTCAGCAGTACCAGGTCCCGGCGCAGGAAGTCGCCGCACAGGAGCCGTTGGTGCAGGTACAGGGGACGATGTCGGTGATCCCCGGCGTGGCGCCGGACGACCCGGCCGCCGTCGCCGCGCAGGCGCAGGCCCCCGTCGCGGTCGAGGCCTCCGCCGAGTCCTCCGTCGTAGCCGAGGCCCCGGCGGAGACGCCCGCTGCTGCGGCGCACGAGCAGGGCGTGCCCCAGTACGAGGCGGTCGCCGCCACACAGACGGCCGTCCACGAGACCGGCGCCCACGAGGCGGGCGGCCGTGACTCCGGCTCCGTCGACCTCGGCGCCGTACGGATGCCCGCGGCCGCCACCTCCGCCATGCCGACGCCGCCTCCCGCGCGTCGCCCGCTCCACATGGGACCGCCTGTGCCCGACACCTCCAGCGGCGTGGTCCGCTCGCTCGCCGACCGAGGTCCGGCCGGAACGCCGCCGCATCCGATGGTCGTCCGCACCACCCCGGCGCAGCCCGCCCACACGGGCGTGGAATACCTCGACGTACCGCGCGAGGAGCCCGCCGCCGAGCTGCCCGGCCCGCAGCTGGGGGAGATCCCCCCGCAGGCCGGTGCCCCCTGGGACCCCCAGCCGCCACAGGACCACGCGCCCACGGCCACGCCCGTGGCTGCCGAAGAAACGGTCGTCCCGCAGGCGTCGGCCGAGTCGGCAGCAGAGCCGACGGCCGAACAGCCCGCCGCCGAGGCCCCGTCGGAGCACGCGCCCGTCGCGGTGGAGGCAACCGTGCCTGCTCCGCGCACCGGCGGCTCGGAGCCGCACCAGCACGCGGCGGCACAGGAGCCGGTCCCCGCACCCGAGGCTGCGCTTCCCGGTGCCGCAGAGGTGCCGCAGACGGAGGCCTTGTCCGAGCCCGCCCCCGTCGAAGCCGCCCCCGTCGAGGCTCCGCAGGCTGAGACTCCGGCCGTTGAGGCGGAGAACGTCGCGCCGTCCGCGTCGGCTCCCGAGGCGGAGGCCCTGCCGGAAGCCGTGCACGCGGCGACCGCGGAAGCCGGCCCCGAAACCGGACCCGTAGCCCAGGCGGACCCTGCCACTGATCCGGAGCCTGAGCCCGGCCCCGACGTCGTCGCGGAGCCCGCCCCCACCGAGGTCGCTGCGGAGTCCGACACCGCTCCCGAGGCGGGCCCCGACGCAACCCCTGCGGAGACGGCCCCCTCGGACGCGACCCCCGCGGACGCTGACGCGGCCCCTGCCCCCGAGACCGGCGAACCCGCTCCTGGCCAGGAGGCCGTCGTGTCTCCCGTCGCGGACCACGACGAGTGCGCGGGCGAGGCCCAGGCCCCCCAGCCGGTCGAGAGGGCCACGGCCCCCGCGCCCGGCTACGACGACGCCGAACGCGAAGCGGTCCTGCGCGTCATGCGCGAACGCCGCGACATCCGCAACGGTTTCCGCAGCGACCCCATCCCGCACGAGGTCCTCCTGCGGGTCCTCGAAGCGGCGCACACCGCGCCCAGCGTCGGCCACTCCCAGCCCTGGGACTTCGTCGTCATCCGCTCCGCGGAGACCCGCCGCACGATGCACGAACTCGCCCAGCGCCAGCGCGAGGCGTACGCCAAGTCGCTGCCCAAGGGCCGGGCGAAGCAGTTCAAGGAACTGAAGATCGAGGCCATCCTCGACACGCCGGTGAACATCGTCGTGACGGCCGACCCCACCCGCGGCGGCCGCCACACCCTCGGCCGGCACACCCAGCCGCAGATGGCCCCCTACTCCTCGGCGCTCGCCGTCGAGAACCTCTGGCTCGCCGCCCGCGCGGAGGGGCTCGGCGTCGGCTGGGTCTCCTTCTTCGACGAGCGCGAGATGGTCCGTACGCTCGGCCTGCCCGAGCACCTCGAGGTCGTCGCCTATCTCTGCGTCGGGTATGTCGACGAGTTCCCCGAGGAACCCGAGCTGATGCAGGCGGGCTGGTCGAAGCGCCGACCCCTGTCGTGGGTCGTCCACGAGGAGACGTACGGCCGCCGGGCGCTGCCCGGCGAGGAGCCGCACGATCTTTTGCAGGAGACCGTCACCAACATCCGCCCGCTGGACGCCAAGGCGCTCGGTGAGGCGTGGGAACGCCAGAAGCGGATGACCAAGCCCTCCGGCGCGCTGGGGATGCTGGAGATCATCTCCGCACAGCTCTCCGGCCTATCCAGGATGTGCCCGCCGCCGATCCCGGAGCCCGCGGCCGTCGCGATCTTCGCGGGCGACCACGGCGTGCACGCCCAGGGAGTCACGGCCTGGCCCCAGGAGGTCACCGGCCAGATGGTGGCCAACTTCCTCGGCGGCGGGGCGGTCTGCAACGCCTTCGCCAACCAGGTCGGGGCCGAGGTCTGCGTCATCGACGTCGGCGTGGCGTCCGACCTGCCGGCCACCCCCGGCCTGCTGCCGCGCAAGGTGCGTGCCGGCACCGCAGACTTCACCACCGGACCGGCCCTCAGCCGTGAAGAGGTGCTCTCGGCGATCGAGGTCGGCATCGAGACCGCCCGCGACCTGGTGGCCGCCGGCAACAAGGCGCTGCTCACCGGCGAGATGGGCATCGCGAACACCACCACGTCCGCAGCGCTGATCTCCGTCTACACGGGCGCCGACCCGTCCGAGATCACCGGTCGCGGTACCGGCATCAACGACGAGATGCACGCCCGCAAGGTCGACGTCGTCCGCCGCGGCCTCGAACTCCACCGGCCCGACCCGGCGGACCCGATCGGGGTTCTGTCGGCGGTCGGCGGTCTGGAGCACTGCGCGCTGGTCGGTCTCATTCTCGGCGGTGCCTCGCTGCGGACACCGGTCGTCCTGGACGGCGTCAGCACGGGCGCGGCGGCCCTCGTCGCCCGCGCCATCGCCCCCGAGGCGCTGGCCGCGTGCATCGCCGGTCACCGAAGTGCGGAGCCCGGTCATGTGGCGGCGCTGAACAAGCTGGGCCTGCGGCCGCTGGTCGACCTCGATCTCCGTCTCGGCGAGGGCACGGGCGCCCTGCTGGCGCTGCCGGTGGTCCAGAGCGCCGCGCGCGCCATGCACGAGGTGGCGACGTTCGACTCGGCAGGCGTCACGGAGAAGTAGGCCGTCCTCGCCCGCGCACCTGGTCCGCTCCGTACCGGGTGCGCGGCGCACAGGTCCCGGAAGCAACTGTTCCGCAACGGCCCCCGAGGCTCCCCACGCGGGGCCGTATCGTGGTGGCCAGGACCCCTCACCCGTCCCCACCAGCCGCTTCAGCGTCGCAGCGGCCTCACTCACCGCCCTGCCCCGCCCGAGGAGCCGCACCGCCATGGCCGAGCACGTCCCGCACGCCGAGCAACCCGCCTACCCCGTCGGTCTCCGTCTCGCGGGGCGGCGCGTCGTCGTCATCGGCGGCGGGCAGGTCGCCCAGCGCAGGCTCCCGGCCCTGGTAGCGGCCGGCGCCGACGTCACCCTGATCTCCCCGTCCGCCACCCCCTCCGTCGAGGCCATGGCCGAGTCCGGCGAGATCACCTGGACCCGTCGCCGCTACGAGGACGGCGACATCGCCGACGCCTGGTACGCCCTCGTCGCCACCAGCGACGCCGACGCCAACGCCCGCGCGTCCGCGGAGGCCGAGCGGACCAAGACCTGGTGTGTCCGCAGCGACGACGCGGAAGCCGCCACCGCCTGGACCCCGGCCACAGGCCGCAGCGACGGCGTGACCGTCGCCGTCCTCACCGGCCGCGACCCGCGGCGTTCCGCCGCCGTGCGCGACGCGATCGTCGAGGGGCTGCGCGACGGCACCCTCGCCGCGCCGCACCACCGCACCCGCGCCCCGTTCGTCGCCCTCGTCGGCGGCGGGCCCGGCGACCCGGACCTGATCACCGTCCGCGGCCGCCGGCTCCTCGCGGAGGCCGACGTCGTCATCGCCGACCGCCTGGGCCCGCGCGACCTGCTCGACGAACTCCCGCCGCACGTCGAGGTGATCGACGCCGCGAAGATCCCGTACGGCCGGTTCATGGCCCAAGAGGCCATCAACAACGCCCTCATCGAGCACGCCAAGGCCGGCAAGGCCGTCGTGCGGCTCAAGGGCGGCGACCCGTATGTCTTCGGCCGCGGCATGGAGGAGGCCCAGGCCCTCGCGGAGGCGGGCATCCCCTGCACCGTCGTGCCCGGCATCTCCAGCTCCATCTCGGTCCCCTCGGCCGCCGGTATCCCGGTGACCCACCGCGGCGTCGCGCACGAGTTCACGGTCGTCAGCGGCCATGTCGCCCCCGACGACCCGCGTTCGCTCGTCGACTGGAAGTCCCTCGCCCGCCTGCGGGGCACGCTGGTGATCCTCATGGGAGTCGACAAGATCGGCGCCATCGCGCAGGCCCTCATCACCCACGGCAAGGCGCCCGACACCCCGCTCGCTCTCGTCCAGGAGGGAACGACCGCCGCCCAGCGGAGGGTGGACGCCACGCTCGCCACGGTCGCGGAGACCGTCAAGGCGCAGGACGTACGGCCCCCGGCCGTCATCGTCATCGGCGACGTCGTCGCCGTCGGCACACAGAAGTAGCCACCGGCAGAAGTAGCCGCCGGTACAAGTGACCACCGGCACAAGTAACCACCGGTAACGGCATTCTGCTGGAACCGTTGGCACCGCACATCCAAGAAGGCAGTATCACCCTGTGGCCGATCTCATCACCATCGAGGACCCCGACGACCCCCGTCTGCGCGACTACACCGGTCTGACCGACGTCGAACTGCGCCGCCGCCGCGAACCGGAGGAGGGCCTGTTCATCGCCGAGGGCGAGAAGGTCATCCGCCGCGCCCGGCAGGCCGGCTACAAGATGCGGTCGATGCTGCTCTCCGCCAAGTGGGTCGACGTCATGCGCGACGTCATCGACGAGGTCCCGGCCCCCGTGTACGCGGTCGACCCCGCCCTCGCGGAACGAGTCACCGGCTACCACGTGCACCGGGGCGCCCTCGCGTCCATGCAGCGCAAGCCCCTCCCGGCGGCGGCCGAACTCCTGACCCCCGCCCGCAGGGTGGTGGTCATGGAGTCGGTCAACGACCACACCAACATCGGCGCCATCTTCCGCAGCGCGGCGGCCCTCGGTATGGACGCGGTGCTGCTCTCACCGGACTGCGCGGACCCGCTGTACCGACGCTCCGTCAAGGTCTCCATGGGCGCCGTGTTCTCCGTTCCGTACGCGCGCCTCGACACATGGCCCAAGAGTCTCGAAACGGTGCGTGAGGCAGGATTCAGGCTGCTCGCCCTCACCCCCGACGAGAAAGCCACCTCCATCGAAGAGGCGGCCCCGCACAGCCTGGAGCGCGTAGCGCTCATGGTCGGCGCGGAGGGCGACGGGCTGTCCACCAAGGCGCTGATGGCGGCCGACGAGTGGGTCCGCATTCCCATGGCACACGGAGTCGACTCGCTCAACGTAGGCGCCGCGGCCGCGGTCGCCTTCTACGCGGTCGCGACCGGCCGCCCCCGTTAGCCGCTGCCGCTGACGGCGGCTACAGCTTCTGGGCCGCCGCGATGCCCAGCGCCACGATCAGCGTGACCACGAAGAAGACCGTGATCCGCTGACGCAGCAGCCGTGGATTGGCGGGCCGCCGCCCGGTCGCCGTCGTCCTGGCGCCCGACCGGGTGCCTCCCTGCCGGCCGTTCGTACCGCCCGTGTTGCGCGGCTGCTGAGGCCGGGACCCGCCGCCGGTACGGGAGGGCGCCTGCGGCCTCGTCGAGCCACCCGTACGCCGCTCCATGCGCTCGGTACGCTCCATGTGCTCCGGGTAGCGCGCGGTGGCACGGTCCAGCTCCACCCGCTCCCGCTGCGCCGGCGGCCGCGCGTCGTGCAGCCCCTGAGCCTCCCTGGCCGCGATCTCCTTGAGCCGCATGGACAGTTGCAGGGTGCTGGGACGCTCCTCCGGATCCTTCGCCAGACAAGCCGAGACCAGCGGAGCCAGTGCGTCGTGCACCCCGTGCAACTGTGGCTCCTCGTGCACCACCCGGTAGAGCATCACCTCGGAACTGCCGTGCCCGAACGGCGAGTCGGCCATCGCCGCATAGGCCAGCGTGGCACCCAACGCGAAGACGTCCGTGGCCGGCGTGACCACGGCACCGCGCACCTGCTCGGGAGCCAGGAAGCCGGGCGACCCCACGGCCGTCCCCACATGGGTCAGCGTGCTCGCGCCCGTCGCCCAGGCGATGCCGAAGTCGATGATCCGGGGCCCCTTGGGCGACAGCAGAATGTTCGACGGCTTCAGGTCGCGGTGCACCACGCCGGCCTCGTGGACCGCGACGAGGCCCTCCGACAGCGCCGCGCCGATCGCGGCCACGTCGGCCGCCCGCAGCGGGCCCTCCTCCGCCACCTTGTCGTGCAGCGAGGGGCCGGGGACGTACTGGGTGGCGAACCACGGCCGGTCGGCCTCCAGGTCCGCGGCCACCAGCCGGGCCGTGCAGCCGCCGCGGATCCGCCGCGCTGCGGACACCTCGCGCGCGAACCGCGAGCGGAACTCCTGATCCTCCGCCAGGTCGGGCCGGATCACCTTCAGGGCGACCCGCTGGCCCCGCCGGTCCGACCCGAGGTACACGACGCCCATACCGCCCGCGCCCAGCCGCCGGTGCAGCCTGAACGAGCCGACGACACGCGGGTCCTCGCGCCGGAGCCGCATCATCGCCATGTCCGTCCCCTACCTACGGTGGGGAGGCCCCACCCCGCTGCCCGGTCGTCCGCTTGTGACGTGGCACAGCTTACGTACCGCCGCGCCGGTGCGCTCATAGGCCGCGCCCTCGTGAGCCGATCGATTGTCAGTGCCCGATGGGACACTTGAGGGGTGGTCAGCGGAGGCCGGATCCATCTCCGCCGGCTCGTGCGAGATCTCAACGCCTCGTCGAAGAAGGGGGATTGGATCGATGAAGGGTGACCGCGTGGAGATAGTCGTGGACGCGGGGGACACGACCCGTACCTACGAAGTGGTGGCAAGCCGGGCGGGCCGCAGGGTCGAGACGGCGGTCCGCAGAGGGGTGGTCGAAGTGAGCGAAGTCACGCGCACCGGCACCGCCGTCCGCACGGCCCGGTTCATGGCCAACCGCGTGCTGGCCCTGGTGGAGCAGCCGGTCCCGCGCGAGGACGCAACCGACTGAGCGGCCCCCTCAGGGAAGACCCCAACTCCCGCAGCGGCGTCTCCACCCTGGGGAGTACACCGGGGGGTGACGGCTCATCCTCCGGGAGGCCCGCCAATCGGTACGAGGGCATGACGCCCGGGCCCCTCCGCTTCCCTAATGTTGATGTCAAGCGGCGGGTGCAGCACTCGTCCCCCGAGGTCAGACACCCGCCGCTGCCAACCACGACAGGAGAAGGACCATGGCGGACACGGCATCGCGGACGATGATCCGCACGCAGGGACGCAGGGCATCCGCCGCGTTCGGCGCCCGCCCGTCCGGCACCCGGCACCCGCTGGTCGCGACAGCCATGGTCCTTCCCCTCGCGGCACTGCTCGTGGTCGTCTTCGGCGGCTGGGATGCGGTGGTCACACAGGCGTCGTCCGTGGGCGTGATGCTGGGGCGCTGAAAGGCGCCCCGGGCCCGGAAGAGCGGTCCGGGTCGGGGACATCCGGCCAACAGCCCCGTGGGGACGGGGGTGCGGCGGACGGCAGCGTTTGGCCGGTCAGCTGGGGAGCTGACCGGCCATCGCGCATTGCGGACCCCGGGATACGCTCCAGCGGTGACCGGACCCGTCGTACGCGCCCTGGCCGACGTCGCCCGCGACGCCGCCCACCGCACCACCCCCCGCGCCACCTGCCGAGCCTGCGGCGCCCGCGAGGGCACCGACGAGGCCCCCGACACCCCCGGCTCCTGCTCCGGCGAGACGCTCGCCGACCGCCCCGACGGAATCGTCGTCCGTCACGGCACCGCCGTCGCCAAGGCCCACGCCCCCGACACCGACCGCGACGGCCACCGCGCCCGCCTCGGCCTGGCCGCCCACCCGGCCTTCGCCGGGATCCTGCTGCCGCCGATCCCGCTCCCGCGCGGGACCGTCGCCGAGCCGCAGGACCGGCCCGTCACGGTGTGGCCCTACGGCACCCCTGTCGACCCGGCGGACCCGGATGCCGCCCCCTGGGAGGACGCCGCCGTCCTGCTGGCCCGTCTGCACCGCGTCGAGCCGTCGCCGCGTTCCTCGCGGGAAGCCTTATCTCTGCGCCTGCGGCGCAGGCCGACGAGGGGCACGGGTGCGCAGGTGCATACGTGAAGTA
>NZ_JBEXRZ010000043.1:0-42815 GCF_040613325.1 Streptomyces sp. NPDC006283
GTCAGCCCGTCCGGCGTTTGAGGACACCGCGCGAAGCGCGGTACGGGGCCCGGGGCTTGCCCCGGTATCGGGAAGGGGCGGGTAGGGGAACGTCACAAGTACAGCCCCGCGTCCTCGCCCCCTTGCTGCGACGGGACCGACGCCGGAGGCGTGCCGCGGCGGAGGGCGTAGAGCTCCGCCAGCGTCGCGCCCTCGCGGCTCACGCCCTCGTCCGTGCCGAGCCAGGACACGGCCTCGCGACGGGTGAGCGGGCCGACCTCGATGCGGGCCAGGCAGCGGCCGGGGCGGACGACCGCGGGGTGGAGGCGTTCCAGGTCCTCGTTGGTGGTGACGCCCACCAGGACGTTGCGTCCCTGCCCGAGCAGGCCGTCCGTCAGGTTGAGCAGACGGGACAGGGCCTGGCCCGCGGTGTGTTTCGCCTCGCCGCGGATCAGCTCGTCGCAGTCCTCGAGCAGCAGCAGCCGCCAGCGCCCCTTGGACGTGCCCTCGTCCTCGCCGATCGCGATGTCCATCAGGTAGCCCACGTCGTTGAAGAGCCGCTCAGGGTCCAGGACGCAGTCCACCTGGCACCAGTCGCGCCACGAGCGCGCCAGCGTCCGCAACGCGGACGTCTTGCCCGTGCCGGGCGGACCGTGGAGGAGCAGCAGCCGGCCCGCGATGTCGTCCGGTGTCACCTTCATCAGCCGGTCCATCGCGTCGGCGACGGGCGCGGTGTAGTTGGCCCGGACCTCCTCCCACGTCCCGGCGGCGATCTGGCGTGTGGTGCGGTGCGGGCCGCGGCGCGGGGAGACGTACCAGAAACCCATGGTGACGTTCGTCGGCTGCGGTTCCGGTTCGTCGGCCGCGCCGTCGGTCGCCTCCTTGAGGATCGTCTCGGCGAGTTCGGAGCTGACGGCCGTGACGGTGATGTCCGCGCCGCGGTTCCAGCGGGAGATCAGCATGGTCCAGCCGTCGCCCTCGGCGAGTGTCGCGCTCCGGTCGTCGTCCCGGGCGGAGCGGAGCACGGTGGCGGTGGGCGGCAGCATCGACGCGCCGGGCCTGACGCGCTCGATGCTGGAGCTGTGGGAGTACGGCTGCTCGCCCGTCGCGAAGCGGCCGAGGAACAGCGCGTCGACGACGTCCGAGGGCGAATCGCTGTCGTCGACGTTGAGCCGGATCGGCAGAGCGTCCTGAGGGTTGGCAGACATGCGCCCATGATCCGGCACGGTCCCCGCCGCCGCACCGTGTTTTGCCCGGTGCGGCGGCGGGCCGGTGCTCAGCGGCGCAGGCGGCGCGCCCGGTCCTCGCGGCGCAGGTGGCGGCGGCCGGGTGCTCAGCGGCGGACCCGCGTCAGCGCCTTTCTGGCCCGGCGCACCACGGAGTAGCCCTTGGTGAGGGCCCGGTCCCTGGCGAAGTTTCTCGTGAGGGCCCGCCCTTCGACGAGCCGTTCGAACTCGGCCGCTGCCGTACCGCGCCGCACCGTCAGTCGCCGCAACGCGTACGGACCCTGCCGGCGGGCCGCCTGGGCGTTGCCGACGGCGAGGGACTGGGCGAATCCGGCCGTGCGCACGGCACCGCGCACCCGCCGGTCCGAGTATCCGTACGGGTAGGCGAACGAGACAGGAGGGGTTCCCAGTTCCTGGGCGATGACGTCCCTGCAGTGTGTGGTCTCGTACGCGAGGCGCTGGTCGTCCAGTTGGTCGAGCTCGGGGTGGGTATGGGCGTGACCTCCGATCTCCGTGCCTGCCGCGGCCAGTTCCCGCACCTGCTGCCAGTCGAGCATCGTGTCGAGCGCGCCGCCCTCGTCGTGTGCGCCCCGCAGCCAGCCGGTCGAGACGAACACGGTGGCGCGGAAGCCGTGTTCGGCGAGGACGGGGAGGGCGTGGCTGTGCACGCCCTCGTAGCCGTCGTCGAACGTGATGAGCACCGGCCGGACCGGCAGCGTCCGGTGTCCGCCGGACCGCCAGGCCTCGCCCAGGTGCGTGGTGGTCACGGGCGTGAACCCGCGCTCCGCCAGTACTGCCATCTGTTCGGCGAAGGCGCGAGGTGAGACCGACAGGCCGTATGCGGCCGGAGCCGGCCGGTCCCCGACGGCGTGGTACATCAGGATGGGCACCGGTTCGTTCATGGCGCGGCCTTCGACGGGGTCGTCATGCCGGCGATCGGCCCCGAGGCGAACGTCACGCCGCCCCTGCGGACCCGCACAGTGCCCACCGCATAGCCGCCCGCGGCCGCTGCGGCACCCGCGACGATGGCGCCGGCCCGGCCCGCACCGCCGGCGCGCCCGAGCAGCGCGTCGCGCAGCCCGCGTACGACACCGGCGGGCAGGACGCGTGTGGTGTAGCGCCGTTCCGACTCGAGCCCTTTGCCCGCCCCGACGCTCCGGGCGACGAGCGCTTTGGACAGTCCTTCCGCGTAGCTGCGGGTGCGGAAGTACCCGAACCGTTCGCGGTCCGGTGGGACCTTGTGGTGGATGACGGCGCGGTCGTCGATCAGCAGCACCGCGTCCGGCTGGGCCTGGGCGAGCCGGATGCACAGTTCGGTCTCCTCGCAGCCCAGCGGCCTCCGGTCGCCGTCGCGTCCGATCCCGGTGGCGAAGCCGCCGGCGGCGTCGAACGCGGCACGCCGGAAGGAGGCGTTGCCGCCCAGGACGTTGCGCACCCGGACCTTGCCGGGCGGCAGCCCTCGGTACGTGCAGCCGACGACCCAGTCGAACTCCTCGGGGAACCAGGGCGGCCTGCGGCCCGAGGCCCACGCGGGCAGGGTGCGCCCGCCGACGGCCATGACGCGCTCGTCGTCGTAGGCCTCGGCGAAGTACCGCAGCCAGTCGCGTGCGGCCACGGCGTCGTCGTCGAGGAAGGCGACGAACTCGCCGCGGGCCGCGGCGATCCCGGTGTTGCGGCCCGCGGAGAGGCCGCGGGGGCCCGCGTTGGCGAGCACCCGCACCTCCTCCCTCTCGTACCGGCCGCGCAACCGCCCGAGCAGCGCCGGGTTGTGGTCGACCACCAGCAGTGTCTCCAGAGGCGGCAGCGACTGGTGGCGCACCGAGTCGACCGCCGCGAGGATGTCCTCCCAGCGGTCCTCGGTGTACGCGCAGATCACCACGGAGAAGCCGCGGTTCTCATGGGTCGGGCTCAAGACACCTCTCCGCGCTGTGCCGTGACGCCGACGGGCGCGGGCCGTCTGCGCGCTGCCCGCCGTACGCCCTTCTCCGAGAGGATCACCCGCAGCACCCGCAGTCCGTCGCGCACGGCCCGCAGATTGCTGACGCCGTGGATGCGGAGGTACTCGTGGCTGGGGACCTCCTGGACCCGCAGTCCGGCCTTGACCACCCGGATGTTCATCAGGGTCTCTATCTCGAAGCCGGTGCAGTCCAGGTCGATCTCGTCGAGGCAGTGCTTCCAGAAGGCGTTGTAGCCGTAGCAGAGGTCCGTGTAGCGGGCGCCGAACTTGGCGTTGACGACGGCACACAGGACCCGGTTGCCCAGTCTGCGCACCGCGGTCATGTCGTCCGTGCAACCACCGTTCGCGAACCGCGAGCCCTTGGCGAAGTCGGCTCCGGAGACCAGGGCGGACACATAGGAGACGATCTCCTGGCCGTCGGCGGATCCGTCCGCGTCGACCATTACGATAATGTCGCCGGTGCAGGCGGCGAATCCGCTGATGAGGGCGTCGCCCTTGCCCTTGCCGAGCTGCTGGACGATCTTGACGCCGGGCCACAGGTCGCGGGCGACGTCGACGGTGCCGTCGGTGGAGTTCCCGTCGACGAGCACCACTTCGTGGATCCAGTCGGGCAGGCTCTTGAAGACGTACGGGAGGTTCTCCGCCTCGTTCATCGCGGGGATCACCACGCTCACGGGCGGGGTGATGGCGAGGTGCGAGGAGATGGGTCTGTATCTGATGGCCACGCGGGCGGCTTCGCTCACCGGATCTTGCCCCGGAGCGGCCGAGTGCAGGACTGAGCTCATGAGCGTTCGTTCCCTCTCCACCGGTGGACCGCCCTCCCACGGGCGGTCCGGATGAGTGTCCGGTTCGAAAGGGGGGTTCTACTCATCCGCCCATGACGAAGCGCCGCTCCGTGCTGGGTGGTTGAGCCGGCATTACTGGCCGTGCGGTCCACGGCCCGACGTGATCGCGAGCGCGGGAACGAGCACGGCCCCCCCCCTGCCGTATCACCCGTCCGGAGTCCATCGCGGTGCCGATGCCCTCCCCTGAGCCGCTTGTGCGTGATGGGCCGGTGCGGGTGGATGTACGACGGTATTGATGGTTGGGACTGTATGACAAGACCGCCTCGGAGAGCCCCACTTTTGAGTGTTTGTGACGCTGAATCAGCGTTGGCTGCGGTACTGCCCCAAGTGCCCCACTGACTCGTCAGTAACAATTCTTGGCATGGACACTTCCGGTGAACTCTGTCCGCTGCTACGAAAGTTGAGGCAGAGATCCTGCTAAAGGGAGGTTCCATGAATCTGTCCCGAGTCGCGGCATTCTCATCCTCACTCCTCCTCGGCGCTGTCCTCGCTCTCGCTGGAGCGGGCCCGGCGCAGGCCGACACCACCGCCCAGTCCCTGGACTACGTCGCTCTCGGCGACTCCTACTCCTCAGGAGTGGGAGCCGGCAGCTACGACAGCTCGAGCGGCAACTGCAAGCGCAGCACCCGGGCCTACCCGAGGCTCTGGGCCAACGCCAATTCACCCTCGTCGTTCGCGTTCACCGCTTGCTCCGGCGCCCGCACGGGTGATGTCACGGCGGGTCAGCTCGGACCGCTCAACTCCTCCACCGACCTCGTATCCATCACCATCGGCGGCAACGACGCGGGCTTCGCCGACGTCATGACCACGTGTGTCCTGCAGTCGGAGGCCACCTGCGTCAACCGCGTCGCACAGGCCAAGGCGTACGTCGACTCGACCCTGCCCGGAAAGCTCGACCAGGTGTACTCGGCGATCAGCGCCAAGGCCCCCTCGGCCCAGGTCGTCGTCCTCGGCTATCCCCGTTTCTACAAGCTGAGCGGCAGCTGCATCGCCGGCCTGACGGAGAACGAACGGGCCGCCATCAACGGCGCCGCCGACTACCTCAACGCGGCGATCGCCAAGCGCGCGGCCGATCACGGGTACGCCTTCGCGAGCGTCGTGGGGACCTTCACCGGACATGAGATCTGCTCCGGTTCGTCCTGGCTGCACAGTGTCAACTGGCTCAACATCGGCGAGTCGTACCACCCGACGGCGTCCGGCCAGTCCGGCGGCTACCTGCCCGTGTTCGCGTCGAACGCCTGACGCGCGTAGCTCCGTCGCACCCTGCCACGACCGGGATCGGCCCCCCGCACGTTCCGGTCGTGGCTCTTCCGGCTTCGGGCACGCACAGATGTCCGATCCGGGGTCGGTCGCCGTGCCCGATCTCCGCCGGACAGGGACTAAGCGCCCGCCAGCGCCCAGACCAGGGCCACGAGGAACAGCAGCAGCAGGGCAACCCCCACGGCCAGCACTGTCGTGGCCCGCCGGGAGTCGTCGTCCTGCCCGGTGGTCTCCGCCACCACAGTCCCGGCCCTCGCCGAGGCTGCGGCCGGCTCCCGGACGTGCTCGGGGCCCGTGCGGCGGGAGTCCGTCGAGGGCGACGCGGTCGCCGGCGCGTCCGTCCGAGCCGCGCCGCCGGAGCTCGCCAGGCGCAGCAGGTGCTCCGCTTCCGCGGCGTCCATCCGGTCCGACGGATTGCGGTGCAGCAGTCCGGTGACCACCGTTTCCAGCACGTCGGCGCCGCCCCGTGACGGATGCGTCGCCGCCGGGTCGCGGTCCGCGCCGAACGCGGAGCGCCCCTGTGTCGCCGCGTGCAGCAGCGCCCCCAGGGACCAGAGGTCCGAGTCCGGGCCCGGATCGCGGCCCCCCACCGTCTCCGGGGCGCCGAACGCGGGGGAGTCGCGCGCCGTCAGGGTGCCGAAGTCGGTGACCATCACCCGGCCGTCGTTGGCGATGAGCACGCTCGACGGCTTCACGTCCCGGTGCAGTACCCCGGCGGCGTGCGCCACTCGCAGAGCGGCCAGGACCTCCGCCCCGATGTGCGCGGCGCGGCGCGGCGGCAGCGGCCCTTCCGCTTCGAGGACGTCCGCGAGGGTGAGGCCGCGCACCAGTTCCATCACGATCCAGGGCCGGCCACCCTCGGTGGCCACGTCATGGACGGCGACCACGTTCCGGTGCGAGACGCGGCCTGCGGCGCGCGCCGCGTTCTCCAGGTGTTCGTACAGCCGGCGCGTGTCCGCGGGGCCGAGTGACTTGGGCGCCCGGACCTCCTTGATCGCGACGTCGCGGGTCAGCACCTCGTCGCGGGCCAGCCAGAGCACGCCCCCGCCGTCCTCGCCCAGCAGGCTCACCAGCCTGTAGCGCTCCGCGATCAGCCGTACCGTTCCCGGCACTTCGCTCATGGCGAGCCCCCTGTCCGCAATCAGCGCCGCAACACGGTGAAAACCCCTCCAAGCTAGCTCAACTCATGGTGTTTGAAGCTTCTCTGAGTGGTCATCAGTACGACGGAGTCCGGAAATCGCATGCACGCTGTCCAACTCGCCCTGGAAGTAGCCATATTCGGAGAGTAATCGTCAACCCGCGTACGGGTGTGGTGAATCATGCGGGCGGGATACACGGGTGTCCCGGCGGGGAGATAGGGTTAACCTGCCCGGGCCGGGTGCCTCGTACGGGTGGGGAGTGACATGGAACAGATAACAGTGCGCAGCAGGGCACGAGTGCCTGCCATCACATGCGGGAGCGGAGCGACCAGTTCGCGTCTCGACCGCCACCTGTCGGTGCTCGGCGGTCCCGTCGTGCCGCAGGGTGAGTCGGCCGAAGCGACGCTGCTGATGCGTGAACTGACCTCCCGTGATGCGGCGCACAGCCGCAGGAGCAAGAGCGCGCGTGTCTCGCTCTTCGCACCGCTGCGGCGGCTGCGGCGCTCGCTCTTCGGCAGTCGCGGCTGACCCGGCCCCGGCCGCACCACCCACCGGCCCCACGCGTCGGGACGACCGCGCCCACCCCGCTCAGGCGACCACACCGTCCCGGCGCAGTACCGCAACGGCTTCATCCGTCATCCCCATGGCCCGAAGCAGCGCATCGGTGTGCTCTCCGAGACCGGGAATCGACCCCATTCGCGCCGGCTCCCCGCCCGGCAGCGTGATCGGGGGAAGCATGGCCCGCAGCGGTCCCGCCGGTGACCCGATCTCGCGCCACCGGTCCCGTGCCGCCAGCTGCGGATGCCCTGCCACGTCCGCCACGGTGTTGAGCCGTGCGCACGCGATACCCGCCGCCTCCAGCCGCGCGACCGCCTCGTGCGCGTCCAGTCCCGCCAGCGCCTTGGCGACCACGGCGTCCGTCCGCGCGCGGTTCGCCGTACGGGCCGTGTTGGTGGCGAACTCCGGATCGTGGGCCAGCTCCGGCCGTTCCAGGACGTGTTCGGCGAGCCGCCGCCACTCGCGGTCGTTCTGGACGGACAGCAGCACCTGACCCCCGTCGGCGGTGGCGTATGCGTCGTACGGGGCGATGACGGCGTGCGCGAGACCAGTGCGCGCCGGTGCTTCGCCGCCGTGCATCCCGTGGTGCAGAGGATGCCCCATCCACTCGGCCAGGGACTCCAGCATCGAGATCTCCACGGGCCCGCCGCGCCCCGTCGTGCCGCGCCGCAGCAGCGCTGCCAGTACGCCGGAGAAGGCGTACATCGCCGCGGCGATGTCGGCCGCCGGGATGCCCGCCTTCACGGGCTGCTCGGCGGTCCCCGTCACGGACACAAGGCCGGCCTCGCACTGCACGAGCATGTCGTACGCCCGCTTGTGCGCGTACGGGCCCTCGGAGCCGTAGCCGGAGATGTCGACGGCGACCAGCCTCGGATGGGCGGCGGACAGGGTGGCGGCGTCCAGGCCGAGCCGGGCCGCCGCGCCCTGGGCCAGGTTCTGCACGAACACGTCGGTGTCGGCGACGAGCCGGTGCACGATGTCGAGGCCACGTGGGTCCTTGAGATCCACGGCAATGGACTCCTTGCCGCGGTTGCACCACACGAAGTGCGAGGCGAGGCCGCGGGCGGCCGTGTCGTAGCCGCGGGCGAAGTCCCCGCCGTCGGGGCGCTCCACCTTGATCACGCGGGCGCCGAGGTCGGCCAGCTGGCGGGTGGCGAACGGGGCGGAGACGGCCTGCTCGACGGCGACGACCGTGATGCCGTCCAGGGGCAGTGGCTGTTGGCTCATGACAGCGAGGCATATCGTGTACGTGCCACCTTTGTCACCACCCGGCCGTCACCACGGGTCGCGACGTGGGTCAGGAGCGGGTGTGTCTGCGAATCGCCAGAGGCACGCACACCGCCAGCAGCACCAGTGACCAGCCCACCGCCCCCGCGACCGGATGGGCGACGGGCCAGGCCGCGTCGGCCGCGGGAGCGTCGTTGCCGAACAGGTCGCGCACCGCGGCCGTGACCGCGGAGATCGGGTTCCACTCGGCGATCGTCCGCAGCCGGCCGGGCAGGCCGTCGGTCGGCATGTACGCGTTCGACAACAGGGGCAGCATGAACGTCGCGCCGCCCAGCTGACCGGCCGCCTCCTCGCTGCGCGAGGCGAGGCCGAGGAGGATGCCGACCCAGGTGGTCGCGAAGCGGAAGAGCAGCAGCAGTCCGAAGCCGCCCAGGGCCTCGAGCGCGCCGCCCTCGATCCGCCAGCCCATCGCGAACCCGACGAGCATCAACGGGACGAGCCCCACGCTGCTGGAAGGCCTGGACGCGCCGTCCGGCACGAAGATGGAGCTCATCGCGATGGTCAACGGCTCGGTGATGACCTATGTCGCGAACGAGCTCGCGATCGCGGAGCGGGCGCGTGCACTGCCGTGGTCGCAGGAACAGGAACAGGCGGTGCGGACGGAGTATCTGCGCCAGCGGGTGGGGTCGGGGCTGTATCCGCGGTTGGCCGAGGCCGTGGCGGAGGGGCCGGGGCCGGTGGACCCGGAGGAGGGGTTCGAACGGGTGCTGGGGCGGGTGCTCGACGCGTTCGCGTAGAGGAGGCCCGCTTCCCCGGAGGTCAAAGCAACGCGAACTGGCCGCCCGGGCCCTCCTCCTCGTGGTCGAGGACCGACGCCGGTCGCCGCAGGCTGCGCGGCGGCGGCAGGATCCCCGCGGACCGGAGCTCGTCGGCGAAGATCCGTGGACCCTCCGCCAACGCCTCCCTCCTCGGCTCCAGTTCCGCCAGCAGCGCCAGCACCGTGATCAGCTCCAGCAGTTCCGACGTCCACTCCTGGGGCCAGCTCGCGGGCCGCAGCGCTTCCAGAGTGCCGGGCTCCGCCGGGGCCGTGCGCTGTTCGAACCAGTGCTCCAGCACCCGTACACCGCTCAGTTCGAAGTGCCAGGCTTCGCCGGGCACCGGGGAGACGCGGCCGGTGCCGCCGATGACCAGGGCCTCGTCCTCGGGGTCGTAGCCGATCGAATCGGGCCGGGGCGGCAGCGCCGCGCGGACGTACGGCCTGCGTCCGCCGGGCATTCGCGGCCGCTCACCGCCCCGCGCGCCGCGCAGCATGACGCGGGTCATCTCCCGGCCCAGGGCCACCCCGGACGCCCAGACGTCCGCGTCGCCGGTCAGCGGTACCGCGCATCCGGCGGGGGAGGGCTGCGCGGCCGCCACCGCCCAGGCGGCCAACTCCTCGGCGCCCACCTCGTGTCCGTACCGTTCGCCGAGCAGGTCCGTCAGGCCGGGCGCGAGGTTGGGCTCGAGGCCCCCCGGCCGCCGGTACAGCGGCCGGACCCGGCCCGGACGCCCCTGACGGCCACCGGGTGAACGTCCGTCCGGGAGCAGTACGGAGACCGCCAGGCGCGGTCCGTGCTCGACGACAAACAGCTGCCGTTCGTCGAGCACCCGCCACACCTCGGGCCGCGCGACGTCGATCAGCCGGTGGTCCGCTATCAGCCACTGCTCGTCGAACGCGCCGTGCAGGACCCGTACGGGCTCGGGGCAGCGGCCGTTCTCCTTGGCGAAAGGTCCCGTGGCTGCCGACCGGCCGGGCAGCTGCGTCACGGCGCTGCGTTGGCTGCGCGCACGGGTCGGGCGGAACAGCGCGTCGCGCTCGTCCCCGACGGACCGTACGAGGGTGTTCCAGCGGGCCTTCAGCGACGCGGCGTCGGGGGCCATCACCCATTCCCGGCCGAGCCGCAGCGGAGCCACGGACCAGGGCATGAGGTCGTCGAGCAGCGGCACGTCCTCGGCGAGAGCAGTCACCGTCCGCATGCTAGTGCCCCTCCCGGGCAAGCTCTGCCCTGTCGCGCCGCCCATCACGCAGTCCCCCCCCAGCCCTTCGGGCGCGGGAGGTGCCCCCATGCTGCGTTGGCCAAAAGCCCTGGTAGCTCCGCTACAAGGACTCCGGCCCGCCTTGCGATCGCACGCATTGGGCGACGCTCCTCGACGGGCAAAGACTGCCGGTCACGGCACTGGCCAGGCGGCTCGGTCCGCCGCATCCGCGGTGCCGGAGCTCAGTCCGCCGCGTCCACGGTGACGGAGAAGGAGAACCGGTCACCGCGGTAGCGGATGCGCGCCACGTCGACGACCCGGCCGGACTCGTCGTACGTGACGCCGGTGTAGTGCAGGATCGGGCTCAGCAGCGGCACCCGCAGCAGCTCCGCGGTCCGTGGGTCCGCGAGCCGCGCCTCCACCGTGTCGGTGATCCGGCTGATCCGGACGCCGAGCGCGTCCCGCAGCACCTTCGTCATCGGCCACCGCTCCAGGTCCGCGGTGTCGAGACCGGCGGCGACATCCGGGTGGAGGGCGTTCTCCGCCCAGTTGGTGGGCTCGCCGCTCTCGCCGTCGCAGCGCAGCCGCCGGTACATCACGATCTCGGCTGCGCCCGGGAAGTGCTCCGCGAGCTCTCCGGGCACCGGCTCCGGGCCGTGGCCGAGGATCGTGGTGCGCTCGCCGGACTGCTGCGCGACGATCGCGTCGATCGAGCCCAGCAGCCGGCGGGGCGCACCGCGACGCGCCCCCGGTTCGATGAAGGTGCCGCGCCGCCGGTGCCGGCTGATCAGGCCCTCCTCCTCGAGCTCCTTGAGCGCCTGCCGCATGGTCAGGACGCTCACGCCGTAGTGCTGGGCGAGCTGCTCCTCGGTGGGCAGCCGCAGCGAAGCCTCGGGGCCTCGGCCCAGTATCGAGGCGCGCAGCGACTGCGAGACCTGGTACCACAGCGGCAGCTTGCGGTTCAGGACCAGCGAGTCGGGGGCGAAGGAGGTCACGGCATCTCCGTTACACGGCAAGTCTCCACTACGGCCTGAAGTGGCGCTCCAGACCCTGCCATACGTTGTCGTAGCCCTTCTGCAGATGGTCGGCGTCGGCCGCCTGACGGGTGGCGGTCACGGGCCAGCGGGTCTCGAACATGAACGCAAGCCCGTCGTCGATCTTCTGCGGCTTGAGTTCCGCGGCGCTCGCCGCCTCGAAGGTCTCCCGGTCGGGGCCGTGCGCGGACATCATGTTGTGCAGCGAGCCGCCGCCCGGCACGAAGCCCTCGGCCTTGGCGTCGTACGCGCCCTCGATGAGGCCCATGTACTCGCTCATCACATTGCGGTGGAAGTACGGCGGACGGAAGGTGTCCTCGCCGACCAGCCAGCGCGGCGCGAAGACGACGAAGTCGACGCCCGCGAGACCGGGGGTGTCCGACGGCGACGTGAGCACGGTGAAGATCGACGGGTCCGGGTGGTCGTACGAGATGGTGCCGATGACGTTGAAGCGGCGCAGGTCGTAGACGTAGGGGACGTGGTTGCCGTGCCAGGCGACCACGTCCAGGGGGGAGTGGTCGTAGGTCGCGGCCCACAGGTTGCCGCAGAACTTGTTGACCACCTCCATCGGGCCCTCGACGTCCTCGTAGGCGGCGACCGGGGCGAGGAAGTCACGGGCGTTCGCGAGGCCGTTCGCGCCGATGGGCCCGAGATCGGGGAGCTGGAAGGGCTGCCCGTAGTTCTCGCAGACGTAACCGCGGGCGGTCGGGCTCTCCCCGGCATCGGACGCGGTGTCCAGGAGCTCGACACGGAAACGGACGCCGCGCGGGATGAGGGCGATCTCGCCGGGCCGGGCCGGCAGCAGGCCGAACTCGGTGACGAGCAGCAGCCCGCCGCGTTCGGGGACGATCAGCAGCTCGCCGTCCGAGTTGCTGAACACGCGGTCCGTCATGGACGTATTGGCGTGGTAGAGGTGCACGGCCATGCCCGTGCGCTGGGTCGCGTCGCCGTTGCCGCCGAGTGTCCACAGACCGGCCAGCCAGTCGGTGCCGGGCGCGGGCTCGGGCAGCGGGTTCCAGCGGAGCCGGTTGGGGCCGGGCACGGTCTCGGTGAAGGGGGCGCTGCGCACATGGCCGTTGTCGATGCGGGTGAACGGGGGGTGCGCGGCGGACGGGCGGATGCGGTACAGCCAGGAGCGCCGGTTGTGCGCGCGGGGCTCGGTGAAGGCGGAACCGCTGAGCTGCTCCGCGTACAGGCCGAGGGGGGCGCGCTGGGGGGAGTTGCGCCCGTGGGGGAGTGCGCCGGGCACCGCCTCCGAGCTGTGCTCGTTGCCGAAGCCGGGGGAGAACGACTGGTCCGTCAGCCCCTCGACGATCTTCCGCGCCTGCTCGGTGCCGCTCATTGCCCGCTCCTGGTGCTGAAGGTCTCTGAAACCATTCCTATGGACAACCGTAGGATTGCAGGTCCGCCCGCCGACGGCAACGGAGCGGCATGATGGACCGCGTGTCCCGCGCCCGCACCCGCCCCGATACCCCACCCCCTGCCCCGTCCGCTTCCCCTGTGTCCTCCCCTTCTCCTGCCCATGCCCATCTCCGCCGTGCACCCGTGCAGCAGCGCAGTGCCGACCGGCTCGCCCGGATCCTGGACGCCTGCGCCGAAGTCCTGGACGAGGAGGGCTACGAAGAGCTGTCCACCCGCACCGTGGCGGCCAGAGCAGGTGTGCCGATCGGCTCCGTCTACCGCTTCTTCGGCAACAAGCGCGCCCTGGTCGAGGCCCTCGGCCGGCGCAATCTGGACAGCTTCGCCGAGCGCGTCGCCGGCCGGCTCCCCGCACTGCCCCCCGGTGACTGGCGGGGTGCGGTGGACGCCGTGCTCGACGAGTACCTGGCGATGAAGCGGACGGTGCCGGGTTTCGCCCTGGTCGACTTCGGCGCACAGCTACCGGTCGGCGCCCCCGCCGCCTGCGCCAACCACGAGGTCGCCGACCGGCTGACGGATCTGCTCGCGGCGCATCTGGGGCGCCCGGCGGATGTGGCGCTGAGGCGGACGGTCCTGGTGGCGGTGGAGGCGACGGACGCGCTGCTGCAACTTGCCTTCCGGGTGCTGCCGTCGGGCGACGAGGAGATCGTGGCCGAGACGCGCGAGCTGGTGCGGGCGTATCTGGCGCGGGTCTTCGACTGAGGGTCGCGAGGCTTCGGGCGGGGCCGGGCCGCCCGGCCCGGCCGGACAGGCGTGCGCCCGGCCCCGAACCCGTGCGCGATCGGGCTTCCCGGCGTGCATACCGGTCGGTATGCTCGGCCGGGCCAGCACCACGCCGCTGCCGCCGCCCGGGGAGGGCCCATGTCCCGCACCGCACCCGCCGCCCGTACGACACCCGCCCCGCCCGGCGCGCCCGCCGCGCAGGGTGCCCGTACCGCTCTGCGCATCTGCCCGCTGTGCGAAGCGACCTGCGGACTCACCCTCACCATCGAGGGCACCCGCGTGACCCGGGCCCGCGGTGACCGGGACGACGTCTTCAGCCGGGGCTTCATATGTCCGAAGGGCGCCTCGTTCGGTGAGCTCGACAGCGACCCGGACCGACTGCGCAGCCCGCTGGTCAGGGAGAACGGCGCGCTGCGGGAGGCGACCTGGGCGGAGGCTTTCGACCTGATCGCCGCACGCATCCGACCGCTGCTCGAGGAGCACGGACCGAACGCCGTCGGAGTCGTCCTCGGCAATCCCAACGTCCACACGATGGCCGGCGGCCTCTACCCGCCCGTCCTGCTCTCCGCACTGCGCACGCGGAACGTCTTCAGCGCCTCCACGCTGGACCAGATGCCCAAGCACGTGTCCAGCGGTCTGCTCTTCGGCAGTGCGATCGCCATCCCCGTCCCCGATCTGGACCGCACCGACCATCTGCTGCTCCTCGGCGCCAATCCCCTCGAGTCCAACGGGAGTCTGTGCACCGCCGCCGACTTCCCCGGCAAGCTCAAGGCGCTCCGCCGCCGCGGCGGCACCCTCACCGTCGTCGATCCCCGCCGCACCCGCACCGCGCAGCTCGCCGACCGGCACGTCGCCATCCGGCCCGGCACCGACGCGTTGCTGCTGGCCGCGCTCGCCCAGGTCCTCTTCGAGGAGGGGCTCACCGACCTCGGCCCGCTCGCCGAGCATGTCGAGGGCGTGGCCGAAGTCGAGGCCGCCGTCAAGGACTTCACCCCCGAGGCCGTCGCAGCGGCCTGCGACATGGACGCCGACGACATCCGGTCCATCGCCCGGGAACTGGCCGCCGCCCCCACCGCCGCCGTGTACGGGCGCATCGGCAGCTGCACCGTCGAGCACGGCACCCTGGCCAGCTGGCTCGTCGACGTCCTCAACATCCTGACGGGAAACCTGGACCGGCCCGGCGGCGCGCTCTTCCCGCTCGCCGCGACCGACCGGGCGCCGCGGCCGGCCGCTCCCGGCAAGGGCTTCGAGCTCGGCCGATGGTCCAGCAGGGTCAGCGGCCACCCCGAGGCCAAGGGCGAACTGCCGATCGCCGCGCTCGCCGAGGAGATCGAGACCCCGGGCGACGGCCGGATCCGTGCCGTCATCGCCATCGCCGCCAACCCGGTGCTCTCCGCCCCGGACGGCGACCGCCTCGACCGTGCCCTGGCCGGCCTCGACCTGATGGTCAGCGTCGACCCGTATCTCAACGAGACCTCACGCCACGCCGACGTCGTACTGCCCCCGCCGCCACCCGCCCAGAGCGCCCACTTCGACTTCGCGTTCAACGCCCTCGCCGTCCGCAACCAGGCCCGCTACTCACCGGCCGCCGTGCCCCTGGAAGCCGGACTGATGGACGAGTGCGAGATCCACGCCCGGCTTGTCCTCGCCGTCTCCGGGATGCACGGAGCCGAACCTTCCGCCGTCGATGACATGGTCATCCAGGGCGCCCTGGCCAAGGCGGTCGCCGACCCGCACTCGCCCCTCCACGGAGGGGACGCGGCCGAGCAGGCGCGCCTGCTGGCCGGCAGCAACGGGCCGGAGCGGCGGCTCGACCTGATGCTCCGCCTCGGCCCGTACGATCTGACCCTCGATGACCTGCGACAGGCGCCGCACGGCATCGACCTCGGCCCGCTCCAGCCTCGCATCCCGCAGATCCTCAAGACCCGCAGCGGGCGCGTCGAGCTGCTGCCCGGCCCGATCGCAGCCGATCTGCCGAGGCTGCGGGCGGCCCTCGACGAGCGGCCCACCGGCCTCGTCCTGGTCGGCCGCCGCCATCTGCGCTCCAACAACAGCTGGCTCCACAATGTGCCCGCCCTGAACGGCGGGTCCAACCGCTGCACGCTCCACATCCACCCCGACGACGCAGCCCGGCTGGGGATCGCCGACGGTGCCACCGTGCGCGTCACCGCGGACGGCGGTCATGTCGACGCCCCCGCGGAGATCACGGACACGGTCCGCACCGGTGTCGTGAGCCTGCCGCACGGCTGGGGACACGACCGGCCGGGCACCCGGCTGTCGGTGGCCTCGGAACGCGCCGGAGTCAACGTCAACCAACTGCTCGACGGCTCCCGGCTCGACCCCCTGTCGGGCACGGCGGTGCTCAACGGCTTCCCCGTCGAACTGACACCCCCGCGGTGACCTGGGGTTTTGCTCGTATTGCTCACAGGTCAACGTCTTGTTAACGGCAGATGGCGACACCTAACGTCATCCGGACCGCCCCGGTGGCAGCTCCTCCGGTGGGAGTTCAAGGATGAACGTTAGGTGTCCCCCATGCTGACAATCCTCGGCTTCGCCATGATCGCGACCTTCCTGGTCCTGATCATGATGAAGAAGATGTCGCCGATCGCGGCGCTGGTCCTCATCCCCGCACTCTTCTGCGTCGCCGTCGGCCAGGGTGCACAGCTCGGGGACTACGTCCTCGAAGGCGTGGGCAACCTCGCCCCCACGGCCGCGATGCTGATGTTCGCGATCGTCTACTTCGGAGTGATGATCGACGTCGGGCTGTTCGACCCGATCGTCCGGGCGATCCTGCGCTTCTGCAAGGCGGATCCGCTGCGCATCGTGATCGGTACGGCGGTGCTTGCCGCCATCGTCTCCCTGGACGGAGACGGCTCCACCACCTTCATGATCACCGTCTCGGCGATGTATCCGCTCTACAAGCGCCTGAAGATGAGCCTGGTCGTGCTGACCGGCATCGCCGCCACGGCGAACGGCGTCATGAACACCCTGCCCTGGGGCGGCCCCACCGCCCGTGCCGCCACCGCGCTCAAGCTGGACGCGGCCGACATCTTCGTCCCGATGATCCCCGCGCTCGGGGCAGGGCTCCTCTTCGTGCTCGTCCTCGCCTATGTCCTGGGACGGCGCGAGCGCAAGCGCCTCGGCCACCTCACCCTCGACGAGGTCCTCGAGCCGGAGACCGAAACGGTTCTCGTCAAGACCGGCGCCGGCGGCCAGGGCTCCGGCGGCAGGAGCGCCTCGTCCGGCGGCTCGGGCTCCGCGCCCGCCGAAGGCTCCGCGGCCGCGCAGGAGGACGGCGGATTCCAGGGCCTGGACCCGAACCGCCCCACCCTGCGCCCGAAGCTGTACTGGTTCAACGCGGGCCTCACCGTCGCCCTGCTCACGGCCATGATCATGGAGTTGCTGCCGATCCCGGTGCTGTTCCTGCTCGGCGCCGCCCTCGCCCTGACGGTCAACTTCCCCAAGATGGCCGACCAGAAGGCCCGGATCGCCGCGCACGCCGACAACGTCCTCAACGTCGCCGGCATGGTCTTCGCCGCCGCTGTCTTCACCGGCGTTCTCACGGGCACCGGCATGGTCGAGCACATGGCGGACTGGCTCGTCGGCGCGATCCCCGAGGGCATGGGCCCGCACATGGCCCTCGTCACCGGCGTACTGAGCCTGCCGCTCACGTACTTCATGTCGAACGACGGCTTCTACTTCGGTGTCCTGCCGGTCCTCGCGGAAGCCGGCGCCGCTCACGGGGTCTCCCCGCTGGAGATCGCCCGGGCCTCCCTGGTCGGTCAACCCCTCCACATGTCCAGCCCGCTCGTCCCCGCCGTCTACGTCCTCGTCGGTATGGCGAAGGTCGAGTTCGGCGACCACACCAGGTTCACCGTGAAGTGGGCGGCCCTCACCTGCCTGGTGGTGCTCGGGGCCGGGATCCTCTTCGGCATCATCTGATGGGCCGACTCTGGCTGCTGCGCCTCGTCATCGCCTTCTGCTTCGCGCAGGCGGCGGTGTCGATGGCGCGTCCGGCCGTCTCCTACCGGGCGCTGTCGCTCGGCGCCGACGAGCGGGCGATCGGCGTGATCGCCGGTGTGTACGCCCTGCTGCCGCTGTTCGCCGCCGTACCGCTGGGGCGCAGGACCGACCACGGGCGCTGCGCACCGCTGTTGCCCGCCGGCGTCCTGCTGATCGCCGGGGGCTGTGCGCTCAGCGGTCTGGCCAACTCACTTGTGGCGATCGCGGCGTGGAGCGGCGTGATGGGACTCGGTCACCTCTGCTTCGTCATCGGCGCCCAGTCGATCGTGGCCCGCCAGTCCGCCCCGGCCGAACAGGACCGCAACTTCGGGCACTTCACCATCGGCGCCTCCCTCGGTCAGCTGATCGGGCCGGTCGCCGCCGGCGCACTGATCGGTGACGACATGGCCCGTACGAGCGCCTTCGCGCTCGTCGTCTCCGCGGGCGTCGCCGTGGCGTCCTTCACCTCACTGTGGCGTATCGAGCGCCGACCGGCGGACGGCGGGGGAGGGACGAAGAAAGCCCCGACGAAGGTTCCGGTGCACCGCATACTGCGTACGCGTGGCGTTCCGGCGGGGATCTTCATCAGTCTCGCGGTCCTGTCGGCCACCGACATCCTCACCGCCTACCTCCCGGTGATCGGCGAGGACCGCGGCATCGCGCCCGCTGCCGTCGGGGCGCTGCTGAGCCTGCGGGCCGCCGCGACGATCGCCTGCCGGCTGGTGATGACGCCGATGATCCGCCTCCTCGGCCGTACGGCCCTGCTCGTCGTGACCTGTCTGCTCGGCGGACTGCTGTGTGCGGGCATCGCACTGCCGGTACCGGTGTGGGCGCTGGCCCTGATGCTGACGGCTCTCGGCTTCTGCCTGGGGGTCGGCCAGCCGCTGTCCATGACGACGGTGGTCCAGGCAGCCCCCGACCGGGCCCGCTCCACGGCCCTGGCGCTGCGCCTGACCGGCAACCGTCTGGGCCAGGTCGCCGCTCCCGCCTCCGCCGGACTGATCGCCGGTCTCGCCGGCACGGCCGCGCCCTTCGTGATGCTGGGCGCCCTGCTGCTCGGGTCGGCCGGGATCGCCGTACGGACGAGGCCGAACGGGCGACCGGGGCGCGCATCCGCCGAGGACGACGGAGCCGACGGGACCGGCCGGGACGGCCGGGCCGAGGGCACGGAAGAGGAGGGATCCCCCGGTCGGCATACAGGCCGTGTCCGCTAGTGGGGGCATTTCTGACGTCTTCTCAGCGTTTCAGCGCTTCTTCCTGCTGATTCCGTGACATCTAGTCAGCTGATCGCGTGATCAGTATGACAATCGGATCGGCTTGAAGGAGCCTCGCATGAGCACGACTGCACCTCTTCGCCTGCGCCGCACACGCACGGCGGCGGCGGCCCTCGCCGCTCTGTCCTGCGCCGGCATGACGCTGGCGGGGGCGTCGGCGGCCGTCGCCGCCCCCGGTGACAGCGGAGACCTCAAGATCCACAACTCCGGCGTCGAGCACTGGGACACCCGGGACGACATCAAGGGAGTCTGCAAGTTCAGCCTCAGCGCGTTCAACTTCGAGAGCCTGACGCAGGTCACCTGGACCATCAATCCGCAACCCCCGCAGGCCGCCGGGGCCACCCTGACGGACACCCTCGTGCTGATCGCCGGCCGGGGGCACACGGGTGAGTACTCGCTGCCCAATGGCGAGTACCTGCTCACCTGGACGGCACCGAGCGGTCCGAGGCAGAAGGTCTTCACCGTCGACTGCGACAAGTACGGCGACAAGCACGGCGCGAACGGCGGCGAGAACCAGCACGGCAAGGAGCAGGGCAAGGACAAGGACAAGGACAAGATCGAGGACGAGAAGGGAACGGACTGGGAGAAGGACGACAAGGGCTCGCCGCACGGCGCGGTGCCCGCGGGCGGCGGCGGCGCGGCCGCCGGCACCGGCGAGGGTAACGGGGACAACGGCTCGTCGGCCGGCGTGACCACCGCGCTGGTCACCGGTGCGGCCGGTGTGGCCGGACTGGTTCTCGTCCGACGGGCCCGCCGCCGCGCCCATGGCGCCGCGTAACGTCCGCAGTCGTCGCCGCCGACGCGGACCCAGCCGCGCCTGCCGTCTGACCATCACGCTCAGCGTGACGGCCACGCTGGTCACCGGCGTCGTCCGGGGGTGTGGGGACCCGCCCCCGGACGCGCCGGCGGTCACCGTCGCGGCCGACGTGTCGACGTCCCGAGTCGGTGCGCGGGCATCGTCGGAGGGGTCGAACAGGATCGACCTGCCCCCGCTCTTCCCGCGCACCGCGGGCCCGGACACACAACCTGCCGCCGCGACGCCGAAGCAACCGGCGGGCAATCCGGGGTCACCGTCCCCCGCCGGGTTGCCGTCCGGGTCCCTTGGGTCGCCGTCCGCGGCCGGGTTGCCGTCCGGGTCCCTGGGGTCGCCGTCCGCGGCCGGGTTGCCGCCCGGGAACCCGGGGCCGTCCCCGTCGGCCGCCCCCGGCCCGTCTCCCGCGCCCCGTAAGGCCACGCCCGTTCGGGGCGGCCACGCCCCACTGCCCCGTTCCGCCGCCAAGAAGCTCGCGATCCCCGCCATCACCATCGAGTCACCCGTGACGGGGCTGGGTCTCGACAAGCACCGTCGGCTCACGGCGCCTCCGGTGGACAACCCGCGACTCGTCGGCTGGTACCGCGGCGGGCCGTCCCCCGGCGAGGCGGGTACGGCTCTGCTGATCGGACACCGCGACACCAGGACCGGTCCCGCCATCTTCCTCAATCTCAACGCACTCAACCCGGGTGACAAGGTCAACGTCGTACGCGCGGACCGGCGGACGGCCGTGTTCACCGTCGACAAGGTGCGCACGTACAAGAAGGAGGCGTTCCCCGACACCGAGGTGTACGGCCACACGGGCCGGCCGGAATTGCGGCTGCTCACCTGCGGCGGCAGCTTCGACAAGAAGGCCGGCTACTCCGCCAACGTGGTCGTCTTCGCGCACCTCACGGACGTCAAGCAGCTGTGATGCACGCGGGGACGGTCCGCCACGGCGCGGCCGCCCCGCGGCCGGGCTGCCGTGCCGCCACAGCGGATCTCGCATGGTGGACACATGCGCAACAAGCGGCGCTTCGGCCTGCGCAATCCATTCCCCGACGGGACGAAGTGGGCTAGCTTCTGGCGACGCAGCTGCCCCTTCTCATCCCGGGCGGGACCCTATGACTCGCGCCATCACTCTGCACGACGTCAGCAAGAGATACGGCCGTGCTCCCCGCGCCGTCGACCGCTTCTCCCTCGGTATAGAACCGGGGGAGTTCCTCGTTCTGCTGGGCCCCTCCGGATGCGGCAAGTCGACGGTGCTGCGCATGATCGCCGGGCTCGAGGACATAACCGAGGGGGAGCTGCTGCTGGACGGGCAGTACGCCAACGACGTGCCGCCGCGCGAGCGCGACATGGCCATGGTCTTCCAGAACTTCGCGCTCTACCCGACCATGACCAACCGGCAGAACATCGGCTTCCCGCTGAAGCTGGAGAACCCGCGGGCCGACAGCAATCCACGCGTCGAGGCCACCGCCAGAATGCTCGGCATCGAGGACCTCCTCGACCGGTTCCCCGCCCAGCTCTCCGGCGGCGAACGCCAGCGGGTCGCGATGGGCAGGGCCATCTCGCGGCGGCCCTCCGTCTTCCTGATGGACGAGCCGCTCTCCAACCTCGACGCGAAGCTCCGCAACCACCTCCGGGCCGAGATCGCCCGGCTCACCGCGGAGTTGGGCGTGACGACGGTCTATGTCACCCACGACCAGGCGGAGGCGATGTCGCTGGGCGACCGGGTCGCGGTCATGCGCGGCGGGGTGCTCCAGCAGGTCGGCACTCCCCGGGAGACCTACGCCCTGCCGGCGAACGTCTTCGTCGCCGCGTTCATCGGCACGCCCCGCATCAATCTGCTGCAGGCCGTCGTCCACGCGCCGCTGGACGGCCGGATGTCCATCGACCTGGGCAGACAGCGCCTGCCGCTGCCCGAACCGCTCAGCCCCGACCACCAGTTGCTGCGCATCCAGCAGGGACGGCAGATCGTCGTGGGACTGCGCTCGGAGGCCGCCCGCATCGCGCCGCCCAGCCAGGCGCGCCCCGGCGAGGTCGCGCTGACCGGGCTCGTCGAGCACATGGAGTATCAGGGGCACGAGGCGCTGGTGCACTTCAACACCGGCTCCACGCCGGCCGTGGTCGCCGACCTCGAGTCGCCGCGGCCGAAGGCGCCGGCGCGGCGGCGGAAGGCCGCGGGCCCCGGAGTGCTCACCCGGCTCAAGGACCGGGCGATGGCCCAGGTCGGCGGAGCCGTCGCGGTGCTCGAGGAACCGGATCCGGTCCCCGCCCGTGAACAGCGGACCCTCGGCGCGAGCGACCTCGTCGTCCGTACCGGCCCGGACCTGCGGCTGCGGACGGGTGCGCAGGTGCCGCTGCTCGTCGACCTCGCGCACCTCTACGTCTTCGACCACCAGGGCCGCCGGATCTGCCCGGCCCCGATGGACCTGCCCGGCCTCGACGCGTAGCGCGTCCCCAGGGGGCGGGGCCGGACTGCCCGGCCTCGCCGCCCCCACGTAGCCTCCATCACGCCGGTTGCCCCTGGTGCCATAAAACTAACGGCGCTAGTTTGGGGTCCACACTACCGCGAGGCGTGGAGGAGAGCGATGAAGGCCCACGACGGGATGTACATCGGCGGCCAGTGGCGGCCCGCCGCGGCCAAGGACACGATCGCGGTCGTCAATCCGGCGGACGAAGACGTCATCGCGCATGTCCCGGCGGGCACCGCGAAGGACGTCGACGACGCCGTGCGCGCCGCCCGCGAGGCCCTCCCGGCCTGGGCCGCGACGCCGCCCGCCGAACGCGCGCAGCGGATCGCGGCACTCCGCGACGAACTCGGACGGCGGACGGAGGAGATCGCGGAGGCCGTCACCGCCGAACTCGGCGCGCCGCCGGCACTGGCCCTCGCGGTCCACGCGAGCCTGCCCGTGATGGTCGCCGGCTCCTACGCGGAGCTCGCCGGCTCGTACGCGTTCGAGGAGAAGATCGGCAACTCCACCGTGCTGATGGAGCCGGTCGGAGTCGTCGGGGCGATCACGCCCTGGAACTACCCCCTGCACCAGATCGTCGCCAAGGTGGCCCCCGCGCTCGCGGCCGGCTGCACGGTCGTTCTCAAGCCCGCGGAGGACACCCCGCTGACCGCGCAGCTCTTCGCGGAGGCCGTCCACGATGCGGGCGTGCCGGCGGGCGTCTTCAACCTCGTCACCGGTCTCGGACCCGTCGCCGGCCAGGCGCTCGCCGAGCACGAGGGTGTCGACCTGGTGTCCTTCACCGGCTCCACCGCCGTCGGCCGCAAGATCGGTGCGACAGCGGGCGGCGCCGTCAAGCGCGTTGCACTGGAGCTCGGCGGCAAGTCCGCCAACGTGATCCTGCCGAGCGCCGACCTGGCCAAGGCCGTGAACGTCGGCATCGCCAACGTGATGTCCAACTCCGGGCAGACCTGCAGCGCATGGACCCGGATGCTCGTGCACAAGGACCAGTACGACGAGGCCGTCGCCCTCGCCGCGGCCGCCGTCGCCAAGTACACCCCCGGCGACCGTGTCGGCCCGCTCGTCAACGCCAAGCAGCAGGAGCGGGTGCGCGGCTACATCGAGAAGGGCGTCGAGGAGGGCGCCCGGCTCGTCGCGGGCGGCCCGGACGCGCCGCTGGAGTCGGGCTACTACGTCAGCCCGACCGTCTTCGCCGACGTGACCCCCGACATGACCATCGCCCAGGAGGAGATCTTCGGCCCGGTCGTCTCGCTCCTCAAGTACGAGGACGAGGACGACGCCCTGGCCATCGCCAACGGCACCGTCTACGGCCTCGCGGGCGCGGTCTGGGCGGGCGACGAGTTGGAGGCGGTCGCCTTCGCCCGCCGGATGGACACCGGTCAGGTCGACATCAACGGCGGCCGCTTCAACCCGCTGGCCCCCTTTGGTGGTTACAAGCAGTCAGGCGTCGGCCGGGAACTCGGCCCGCACGGCCTCGCCGAGTATCTCCAGACCAAGTCCCTCCAGTTCTGACAGTTCTGAGCGTTAAGGAAACGATTGTGGTCCGTGCAGCCGTACTGCCCTCCGTCGGCGCTCCCCTCGAGATCACGGAGATCTCCCTGCCCGACCCCGGCCCCGGGCAGGTCCGCGTCAAGCTGGCCGCGGCCGGTGTGTGTCACTCCGACCTGTCCCTCTCCAACGGCACCATGCGGGTGCCCGTCCCCGCCGTCCTCGGCCACGAGGGCGCCGGCACGGTGCTCGCCGTCGGTGAGGGCGTCACCCATGTCGCCCCCGGCGACGGCGTCGTCCTCAACTGGGCGCCCTCCTGCGGTCTCTGCCACGCCTGCGTGACGGGCGAGGTGTGGCTCTGCGCCGACGCGCTGACCGGCGCGGGCCGGGTGCACGCCGTCACGAAGGACGGCACCGAACTCCATCCGGGCCTGAACGTCGCCGCCTTCGCCGAGGAGACGGTCGTCGCCGCGAACTGCGTGCTGCCCGTCCCCGACGGCGTGCCGCTCACCGACGCCGCGCTGCTGGGCTGCGCCGTCCTCACCGGCTACGGCGCCGTGCACAACGCCGCGCGGGTGCGCGAGGGTGAGTCCGTCGTGGTCTTCGGCGTCGGAGGGGTCGGCCTCGCCACCCTCCAGTCCGCGCGGATCGCCGGCGCCGGACCCGTCATCGCGGTCGACGTCTCCCCCGAGAAGGAGGAGCTGGCCCGGCGGGCCGGCGCGACCGACTACGTGGTGGCCTCCGACACCACCGCGAGGGAGGTCCGCGGGCTCACGGACAAGCGGGGCGCGGACGTGGCCATCGAGTGCGTGGGCCGCGCCGCGACGATCCGCACCGCCTGGGACTCCACCCGCCGCGGCGGCCGCACGGTGGTCGTCGGCATCGGCGGCAAGGACCAGCAGGTCACGTTCAACGCGCTCGAGCTCTTCCACTGGGGCCGGACCCTCTCCGGCTGCGTGTACGGCAACTCCGACCCCGCGCGCGACCTCCCGCTCCTCGCCGCCCACATCCGCGCGGGCCGCTTCGACCTGTCCGCCCTGGTGACCGACCGGATCGCCCTGGAGGACATCCCGGCGGCGTTCGGCGCCATGCGCGAAGGGAAGGGCGGCCGCGCTCTCGTGACGTTCTGACCTGCGGTCCCTGTAGAGCCCTACCGGCCGACGGACCCGTACCGCGCGCGATGCGCGGTACGGGTCCATGGCTTGCCCCGGTTCGGGAAGGGCCGGGGCGGGGAAAACGCCCCGCGCAGCGGCGCCCCCCACCCCGCCCCAAGAATTGTCACCGCCCATCCCGTTGACTCCATACCCACTGGTCGGTACGTTCCCCGCACTCCCGTCCCCGCACCCAGTGGAGTGTGCACGCATGGACACCCCCGCCCCCACCACCGCTCCCGCCGATCCGCACCGGCGGCGCGTCGCCACCGCCGCCGCGCTCGCGTCGGCCGTCGAGTGGTACGACTACTTCGTCTTCGGCATCGCCGCCGCGCTCGTCCTCGGCGACCTGTACTTCCCTGCCGGAAGCTCCTCCGCCGGCGTACTGGCCGCCTTCGCCACCTTCGCCGTCGGTTTCCTCGCCCGTCCCGTCGGTGGCGTCATCGCCGGGCAGCTCGGCGACAAGCGGGGCCGCAAGCCGATGCTGGTCCTCGCGCTGACCCTGATGGGCGTCGCAACCGCCGGGATCGGGCTGCTGCCCACGTACGAGACCATCGGCATCGCCGCGCCGATCCTCCTCGTCCTGCTCCGCATCGTCCAGGGCATCGCCGTCGGCGCCCAATGGGGCGGCGCGATGCTGATGGCCACCGAGTACGCCCCCGAAGGCAAGCGCGGCCTCTACGGCAGCCTGGTCCAGCTCGGCGTCCCCATCGGCGTGGTCACGGCCAACACCGTCTTCCTCGTCGCGGGATCCGTCACCAGCGAATCGACCTTCGCCTCCTGGGGCTGGCGAGTGCCGTTCTTCGTCGGCTTCCTCGTCCTCGGCCTCGCCTGGTACATCCACACCAAGGTCGAGGAGACGCCCGAGTTCCGCGAGGCCGAACGGGCTCTCGCCGCGCAGGAGAAGGGCGAGAGCGCCGCCCGCTCGCCGCTGCGCACGATCCTGCGCAACCACCTCGGCACCGTCTTCCTGGCCGGCGGGTCGTTCGCCGTCAACACCGCGACCTTCTACATCATCATCACCGGCGTGCTGGACTACGCGACCCGCGAACTCGACATGAAGCGCAGCGCCGTCCTTGCCGTCTCGCTGTGCGTGAGCCTCACGCAACTGGTGCTGATCCCCGCGGCGGCGGCGCTCTCCGACCGCATCGGACGGCTGCGGATCTACGCCGCCGGCGCGATCGGCCTGCTGGTGTGGGCCGTGCCGATGTTCCTGCTCATCGACACCGCCTCGCTCCTTTGGCTGGGCATCGGAACCTTCGTCACCAGCTGCTTCCTGAGCATCATGTACGGGCCGCAAGCAGCGCTGTTCGCCGAGCTGTTCACGGCGGAGATGCGCTACACCGGCGCCTCGCTCGGTTACCAGATCGCCGCCGTGTTCGGCGGCGGCCTGGCGCCGTTCATGATGGTCCTGCTGCTGGAGGCGACCGGCACATCGATGGCCGTCTCGGCCTACATCATCGGCCTCGCGGTGATCGCCCTGATCTCGATCAAGATCCTTGCCTCCCGCGCCGCGCGGAACGCCCCGGCCGCCCCGTCGCCCGTCCCCTCGACGGCCTCGGCCGACTGACGCCGCCCCGTCCCGGCCGCGGCGCCTCGCCGCGGCCGGGATGTGTACTCACTGCCGCACGCCGAGTGGCACGATCAGGGTCATGCCGTGTCCTCGGGCAGCTCGCACCACACGGTCTTGCTCAGCGCGTCGCGCACCACGCCCCAGCGGGAGGCGACAGCGTCCAGCAGCGCGAGCCCACGACCGCCCTCCGCGTCGTACTCGGCGTGTGCGGGGGCCGGCTCGGCGTCCGGAGCGGAATCCGTGACCTCCACCCGCGTCACGCCTTGACCTGCGCAGGAAACCCGTAACGTCACGGGAGAGCCCTCCCCGACGTGCCGCACCACGTTGCTCAGCAGCTCGCTCACCGCGAGCTGCACATCCGGGCAGTCACGCCCCAGATGCTCACGGACCGCGTGCCGCAGCAAGGGGACCGCCTTGGGCGCGGCGAGCAGGTCCGCCTCGAAAGCCGGGGCTGCCGCCCGCCTCATCGCCCCGCCGCCTCGCGCAGCACCGCCGCGAGCCGGTCTGCGGTGGCGAGGTTGCAGTTGCCGAGCGCGACGAGATGGCGGCACGGCAGGGCACCCGCGTAACTCGGCAGATCCACGCCGAGCGACGGCAAGGTGATCCCGTTCGCCCGCAGCGCGTCCCGCAAGCGGTCGACGCTCGCCTGGACGTCGGGCTCGGCGGGGGAGAGATGCTCGTTCATGAGGGCCACTTTCGTGTGCGGTGTGTGACGTTCAGAACACACAGTGGCGTCGCCGTGCGTACGGTTGAAGGGTTTTCGACTCCACCGCACGGATCGTGGAACGGGGAACGATGGCGGCACGCAAGGACATTGACGGCTCGGCGAGCGTCCCCGCGCTGTACGGGGCGGAGCTGCGATACCAGAGAGAGGCGGCCGGGCGCACGCTCCAGGAGACCGTGGAGGGCAGCTTCTACGGGGTGAGCCTGTTGAGCGAGATCGAGCGGGGCACCCGCCGCATGCCACTCGACCTGGCCCGGCACGTGGACCAATTGCTGAGCACCGACGGCTTCTTCGAGCGGCGGTGCGAGGACGTCCGCCGGGCCAAGCGCTCCGGTCACGCCGAGTACTTCGAGCGCGTTCTGGAAGCGGAACGCCATGCACGGACCATCGAGCAGTGGTCGCCCACGCTGATTCCGGGGCTGCTTCAGACCGAGGCGTACGTGCGAGCACTCTTCAAGGCCGAGCGGCCGTTGGAAGCCCGCGAGGAGACCGATGCCAAGGTGCACGCCCGTCTGGCGAGGGCGGAGCTCTTCGGGGCCGACAGAACTGCCCCGGAGTACTGGGTCGTACTTCACGAAGTCCTGCTCCGGCAAACGGTCGTTCCGCCGGACCGGATGGCCGAGCAGCTGGACCACATCGCCGCCCTCATGCGAAGCGACCGGATCTTTACACAGGTCCTTCCGTGGAATGCCGGAGCCCACCCGCTGATGCTGGGGAACGCCATGATCCTCGATTTCTCCGACGCGCCCCCGCTTGTCTACGTCGAGTCCCAGCACCACGGCAGCACCCTGGACGATCCGGCCCTCGTGAAGCGATATCAGAGGTCGTACGATCTGCTGAGGGCCGCCGCTTTGCCCCCGGAGGCGTCCCTCGCCCTGATCGAGCAAGCGGCAGAGGACTTTCGAAATGGCAAGTACGAGAATCGACTTGAGCGCGGCTCTCTGGCGTAAGAGCAGCTACAGCAACACCTCCGGAGGAGACTGCGTCGAGGTCGCCCACAACCTCCCCGGCATCGTCCCCGTGCGCGACTCCAAAGTGCCGGACGGCCCCGTGCTGGTCGTCGGCGCCGACGCGTGGGCGCCCTTCGTCGACGGGGTCAGGCACGGCGCCTGCTGAACGAACCACCCGGCCGTTCCTGGGTACTCAGCGCGGCGACCGGCCCTCCGCGCCGGTCGGAGCCGGTGCTGCCCCGGCGTCGGCCGTGGCGGGCTTCCGGGAACGCGACCGCGACACCGCCACACCCGCCAGGCACAGCGCGCCGCCCGCGAGGGTCAGCAGCCCGGGGACCTCGTCGAGCACCAGCCAGGACATCAGGACCACCAGCGCGGGCACGGCGTACGTGGTCGCGCCCATCCGGCCGGCCGTCGTGCGGGCCAGCGCGTACGCCCACGTCGTGAACGCGAGCGCGGTCGGGAACACGCCGAGGTAGACCATGTTGAGCGTGGCCGACACGGGCGCGGAAGCGGCCTGGTCGACGAGCTGTCCCGCGAACGGGAGGCACGCGACACCGCCCACCAGGCACCCGAACGTCGTCACCTGCAGGGCGCTCGCGTGAGCCAGCGCCGGCTTCTGGGCCACCACGCCGCCCGCGTAACCCACCGCGGCCAGCAGGCACAGCAGCACACCCAGTGTCGACGCCCCGCCCTCACCGGACATGGACAGGCCGACCGTGATCGCGCCCGCGAACGACACCGCCATCCCCGCCAGCAGCCGTGGCGGCAGCGCCTCGCCGAGGAACCGCGCGCCGAGCAGGGCGATGAGGATCGGCCCGATGTTGACGATCATCGCGGCCGTGCCTGCGTCGACCTCCTGCTCGCCCCAGTTGAGCACCACCATGTAGACGCCGAACCACAGCAGCCCGGACACGGCGATTCCGCGCCACGCGGCGCGCGGCGGCAGGCCCTCGCGCCGTATCAGCAGCACGAGGCCGAGAGCGAGCGATCCGGCGAGCAGCCGGCCGAGGGCGAGGGCGCCGGGGGAGTAGGCCTCGCCGGCGCTGCGGATGGACACAAAGGCGGAGGCCCACAGGACGACGGTGATCCCCGCGGCCACGAGGGCGGGCCAGTGCGCGTGGCGGTTCGGCTTCGTCATGGAGCGACCGTACGGTGCGGACCCTTCGGCGCTCACCGCAATATCTCCGGCTCGATGCCGAGCAGCGCCTGCAGCACCCGTTCGCCGTCCGCGGTCACCTTCACGGCGCGTTCGGAGCCGATGCGTACGCACCAGCCGGCGTCCAGCGCGTGCCGGCACAGCCGTGCGCCCGCGACACCGGCGAGGTGGGGCCGGCGCTCGGTCCAGTCGAGGCAACCCCGGACCAGCGGCCGGCGGCCCGTACGGTCCAGCGGGACGCCCAGCTCGGCGAACCAGCGGGTGCCCCGTTCCGTCAGCGCGAAGCCGGCGTCCTGGCTGAGCAGACCCCGGGCGGTCATGGCTCCGGTGATCGTGATGCCGAGGCGCCCCGCGAGATGGTCGTAGCACGTGCGGCCCCGCGCCATAGCGGTCGCGGCGGTCGACTCCCGCAGGGTGCGCGGCGGCGGCTTCGGCCCTGCGGGGGCCGCGTGCGCGGCGAGTTCCTCGACGAGGTGCGCCACACGGTCGTCGGCGAGCCGCACATAGCGGTGCCTGCCCTGGCGTTCCTCCGCGAGCAGCCCGCCGGCGACGAGCTTTCCGAGATGCTCGCTGGCGGTCGAGGCGGCGACCCCGCCGTGGCGGGCGAGCTCGCCCGCGGTCCACGCCCGGCCGTCGAGCAGCGCGAGACAGAACCCGGCGCGGGTGTCGTCGGCGAGCAGCGCGGCGAAGGCGGCGAGGTCCTGGGAGGAGGTCATGCCTTCCAGGATGCGTCAGGGACGTTTCGGTGCGGGCCGAAGGGTGCCGTTGCGGGAAGGGTCCGGATGGACGGTGCTCTCGTACTGGAGCGCCAGTCCGTCCAGCAGGGCCTGGAGGCCGGTTTCGAACGCCCCCTGGTCGACCTGCTCCTGGCGGTCCGCGAGCAGATGGGCCTGGCCGAGGTGAGGGTAGTCCGCCGGGTCGTAGGCCGTCGCGTCGTCGACGAAGCCGCGGGCGAACGAGCCGAGCGCGGAGCCGGTGATGAAGTAACGCATCAGCGCGCCGATGCGGGTGGCCTGGGCGGGGGGCCAGCCGGCACGGACCATCGCGCCGAAGACCGCGTCGGCGACCTTGAGGCCGGCCGGGCGGCGGCCGGGGCCGCGGGCGAGGACCGGGACGGTGTTGGGGTGGGCGCTCAGGGCAGCGCGGTAGGAGACGGCCCAGTCGTGCAGAGCGGTGCGCCAGTCGCGGTCGTCGAGCTCGTCGAACATCGACAGGTCGACGCGGGCGCTGACCGCGTCGGCGACGGCGTCGAGGATCTCGTCCTTGTTGCGGAAGTGGTTGTACAGGGAGGGGCCGCTGACGCCGAGCTCGGCGGCGAGCCGGCGCGTGGAGACAGCGTCGAGCCCCTCGGCGTCCACGAGCGCGCTCGCCGCGTCGACGATGCGGTCTCTGCTGAGGAGGGGCTTGCGCGGTCGGGCCATGCGGCACATAGTAGGGCCTGCCAGAAAGAAACTAGCAGTGATAGTTAAAAGTTGGGGTGACCGCGCATGAACCTGGGGCTCGGCGAGGAGCAGACGGCCGTCCGGCAGTTGGCGAAGGACTTCGTCGACCGTGAGATCACCCCGCACGTGATCGAGTGGGACCGCGCGGAGAGCGTCGACAAGAGCATCGTGAAGAAGCTGGGCTCGCTCGGTTTCCTCGGCCTCACGATCGACGAGGAGTACGGCGGCTGCGGCGGCGACCACCTTGCGTACTGCCTGGTCACCGAGGAACTCGGCCGTGGCGACTCCTCGGTGCGCGGCATCGTCTCCGTGTCGCTGGGCCTCGTGACCAAGACCGTCGCGGCCTACGGCACCGAGGAGCAGAAGCGCCACTGGCTGCCCAGGCTCACCGCGGGCGACGCGCTCGGCTGCTTCGGCCTCACCGAGCCCGGCACCGGCTCGGACGCCGGGAATCTGACCACCAGGGCGGTCCCCGACGGCGACGACTACGTGATCAACGGCTCCAAGATGTTCATCACCAACGGCACCTGGGCCGATGTGGTGCTGTTGTTCGCCAGGACCAACGACACGCCCGGCCACAAGGGCGTCTCCGCCTTCCTCGTCCCCACCGACACCCCCGGGCTCACCCGCCGCACGATCCACGGCAAGCTCGGCCTGCGGGGCCAGGCCACCGCCGAGGTCGTCCTCGAGGACGTCCGGGTCCCCGCGTCCGCCATGCTCGGACCCGAGGGCAAGGGTTTCTCCATCGCCATGTCGGCGCTCGCCAAGGGGCGGATGTCGGTCGCCGCGGGCTGCGTGGGCATCGCGCAGGCGGCTCTGGACGCCGCCGTCGGCTACGCGAAGGAGCGCGAGCAGTTCGGCAAGCCGATCGCGCACTACCAGCTGGTCCAGGAACTGATCAGCGACATCGCCGTCGACGTGGACGCGGCGCGGCTGCTGACCTGGCGGGTCGCGGACCTGATCGACCGCGGTCAGGACTTCGCCACCGCCGCCTCGAAGGCCAAGCTGTTCGCCTCGGAGGCCGCCGTCAGGGCCGCCAGCAACGCCCTCCAGGTCTTCGGTGGCTACGGCTACATAGACGAGTACCCGGTCGGCAAGCTGCTGCGCGACGCGCGCGTCATGACCCTGTACGAGGGCACCAGCCAGATCCAGAAGCTCATCATCGGCCGTGCCCTGACCGGGGTCTCCGCGTTCTGAGACTCCCGCCGCGCCCGGCGGACTCCCGCCCCGCCCGGCATGCCCGGCGTGCCCGGGCAGGCTCCGGCGTGCCCGGCACCTGCCCCGCGCGCCCGGCAGGTGAGTACGCACCTGAGTAGCAGCGCCCATGCCGGGCGCGCCGCGGGCCGCGAAGCTGGGCGCATGAGCGAGACACCCGTCAAGCAGCAGAACACCGCGGCGTACTACGGTCAGGCCGTGGCCTCCTTCGGCATCGCGCTGGGGGCCGTCGCCGTCGGCATCTTCAACATGGACGCGGACGCCTGGGTGCGGGCCTTCCTCGGCATCGCGGTCCTCTATCTGACGACCTCGGCCTTCACTCTGGCCAAGGTCGTACGGGACCGGCAGGAGGCCGGTCAGATCGTCAGCCGCGTCGACCAGGCGAGGCTCGAAAAACTGCTCGCGGAGCACGATCCGTTCCAGAAGCTCTGATCAGGCTCTAAGCGCTTGCTCACCGTCGGGGTATGGTGTTCGTCCTGTGCCATGGAAGGGGCGAGTGATGAGTGCGGCTGACCAGACGGCGGGCCCGGAGGCCGGCGAGGACAAGCCGTGGGACGAGGTCACCCCGGACGCGGCGAGGAAACTGCTCGTGGCCGCGGTCGAGGCCTTCGCGGAGCGCGGATACCACGCCACCACCACGCGGGACATCGCCGGCCGCGCCGGAATGAGCCCGGCGGCGCTCTACATCCACTACAAGACCAAGGAAGAGCTGCTTCACCGGATCAGCCGGATCGGGCACGACAAGGCGCTCGAGATCCTGGGCGCCGCCTATGACGGCCCGGGCACGCCCACCGAGCGGCTCGCCGACGCGGTGCGCTCCTTCGTCCGCTGGCACGCCGGGCGGCACACCACCGCCCGCGTGGTGCAGTACGAGCTCGAGGCGCTCAGCGACGCCCATCGCACCGAGATCTTCGGTCTGCGCCGGCAGAGCGACGCCGTGGTGCGCCGCATCCTCGAGGAGGGTGTGCAGGCGGGCGAGTTCGACGTGCCGGACGTGCCCGGCACCGCCGTCGCCGTGCTGTCGCTCTGCATCGACGTGGCGCGCTGGTTCAACACGCAGGGCCGCCGGACGCCCGACGAGGTCGGCGCGCTCTACGCCGACCTCGTCCTGCGCATGGTGTGCGCTCAGAAGAAGTAACGGGACACCGACTCCGCCACGCACACCGGCTTGTCGCCGCCCTCGCGCTCGATCGTGACGAGGGCGGTCACCTGTACGCCGCCGCCCGCGTCCTCGACGCCCTGGAGCACCGCGGTGGCGCGCAGCCGCGAGCCGACCGGCACCGGGGAGGGGAAACGGACCTTGTTGCTGCCGTAGTTGATGCCCATCTTCATGCCCTCGACCCGCAGGACCTGGGGCACCAGGGCCGGCAGGAGCGACAGCGTCAGATAGCCGTGGGCGATCGTCGTGCCGAACGGTCCGCTCGCGGCCCGCTCGGGGTCCACATGGATCCACTGGTGGTCACCGGTCGCGTCGGCGAAGAGATCGATCCGCTTCTGGTCGACCTCCAGCCAGTCGCTGTAACCCAGCTGCTCGCCGACCCCGGCGCGCAGCTCCTCGGGGGAGGTGAAGATCCTCGGCTCTGCCATGTCCCTGGCCCCTGACTCTCGACGACTGATGTCTAAGCGCTTGCTCAGCATGATTGGGTGGGCGCCCTCCTGTCAACGACGGACCAGTAGGCTTCCGGGAGTGCCACAGATTCCAGAGAAGATCCACGAGCTCACGGTCGGCCAGCTCTCCGCGCGAAGCGGCGCCGCCGTGTCCGCCCTGCACTTCTACGAGTCCAAGGGCCTCATCAGCAGCCGCCGCACCGGCGGGAACCAGCGCCGCTACAGCAGGGACGCACTGCGCCGTGTCGCCTTCGTGCGCGCCGCGCAGCGTGTCGGTATCCCGCTCGCCACCATCAGGGAAGCCCTCGCGGAACTGCCCGAGGAGCGGACCCCCGACCGCGACGACTGGGCGCGGCTCTCCGAGGCCTGGCGCGGTGAACTCGACGAGCGCATCAAGCAGCTCGGCAGGCTCCGCGACCATCTCACCGACTGCATCGGATGCGGCTGCCTCTCCCTGGAGACGTGCGTCCTGTCCAACCCCGACGACGTCTTCGGCGATCGGCTCACGGGCTCGCGGCTGCTGCCGGAGCGGCGGCGCAGCGGCTCCGACGCGGGCTGACACCGACGGGGGCGGGCCCGTACCCCCGTGACGGGCCCACCCCCTGGTGTGCGGCGGCCTACTCGTACTCCGTGCCGCCCTTACGGGTCAGATACGCCGGGCTCACCGCCTTGGCGATGGTGCGCCCGCCGGTGACCGGGCTGTACCGCTCCACAGCGGAACGGACGACCACGCCCTCCCGCAGATGCAGCTTCCGGCCCGACACCGTCTCGCGGCCGCTCGCCAGCTCCAGCACATGGTCCGCGTCGTACGGGCCTGCGAACAACCTGGGTACGACCGGCAGTTCACCGCCGAGGACGGCCGCCGGATCCAGCCAGCGGACCTGGCCGTCGATCTCCGCCGAGATGTCGAAGACGGCATAGCCCAGCCCGTCCTCCGCCCGGGCGTTCTTGCCGTAGCCGAGGTCCTGGACGCCGGCACCGTACACCTCGGCGAACACCCCCACCCGGCTCGCGCCGAGCCGCTCCGCGATGCGGGCCGCGATCTTGGGCACCCCGTGCCCGAGGACCGCGCGCCAGTAGAGGTTGGCCGGGTCCTTCCTGAGGGCCAGGCCCTTGGCGCCGAACCCCTTGGACGACACCTGCACCCGCCCGCCGTCCGCCGTGCTGTACGTGGTCAGGCAGGCCGTTCCGTGCAGCTTCTCGGTGATCACGACCGGCTCGCCGGGCTCGAAGATGCCCGGGTAGCGCTGGAGGTTCTCGATGTCCACCCACGGCAGCAGGTCCGGTGCCGCTTCGACGTCGCCGCTCATCCGGGGCGGGATTGGCGGCGACCACTTGGTGATCGAGAGCCGCTCGGCGAAGTCCGTGCCGTCCACGGCCGCCCGCACCAGGTCGACGTCCGCCAGCGCTCTCGGCCGGCACACGATTCCCTGCGACAGTTCGCCGCGCAGCCGCACCGCCTTGACCCGGTTGGCGTCCCCGCCCGCGAGCCGGCCGGTCAGGCCCAGCTCGTCGACGAGCTCCGCCGGGAGTACGGCCTGCTCCGGGATGTAGAGTGCCGCATCGCCGGTGCGGTAGACGCCCTTTGCGACGACCGCCCGGTACAGGCCCACCTGGGCCAGCTCCAGCGCATTGGCGTTCGGGTGCTCGTGCACGGTCAAGAGTTCGGCGGTGACGCGCAGCGTCGACATGTCAGGGCTCCTTGATGGTGTTCCGCATCGCCGTCAACTGTGCCGCTGCCCAATCCCGCTGGCCCACCGGTTTACCGGCTGGTAGCGTCGCGATCTTCGGCGGGCCACGGCCGCGACCGGAGTACTCGACGGGACGTGCGCTCATGGCCTCCCCAGCACTCACCACGGCGGTGGACCGCGTACGCGCGGTCTTCTCCGGCATGACGAGCCCCGGTGAAACGGGCTGCGGTCGGTGCCATCTGCCGGAGGAAACGGCGCTGTTGGGTGTCCCGGACGTGGAACTGCCCGGGGATGTCCTGGAGATGTTCGCCCGCGAGGTGCCGGGCCACTTCGACGACCACCCGGCCGCCATGCGCCGGATCCTTCCGCAGCTCGCCGAGCGGCTGGCCGCACGCCGATTCGGGTCACTGAACGCCTACGACCTGACCGGGCTCGGGCGCTCCGGCTGGCGGACCTGGCCGGGCGAACAGCGTGACGCGATCGGTGAGTTCCTCGACGCGTGGTGGGCCGACACCGTCAGCACACCCCTCGACGTCTCCTACGTGCTCGAGGTCTTCCAGGCCTGCGTGACCGCGGGCCTCACCGTGACGCCCTATCTGGCCACATGGGCGGCGCAGCCCACCGGTGGGCCGGCCGACGCGTATCTCGAGGCCTTCGTCGCATGGTGGATCGAGGAGCTGCTCTGGGAGGACACGCAAGTCATCAGCTGGTGGTGCGACCACACGCGCGACGAGCCTGACGCGGAGCTCCGGGCGTGGGTACTCGAACACGCACCCGCCCGGCTCCGCGCACGAGGCGCCGACCCCCTGCTGCTCTTCAGGACCGGCCTGTTGGCGCTGCCCCGCGAGCAGCGGTTCACCGAAGAGACCTGGGCCGGCGCCCCCGTCTGACGCCTCCGGCCCGGCCCCTCGGCGGTCCCGGGCCCCCGCGCCGGAACCAGCGAGTCCCGGACGCCCGTCCCGGGCCCCCGTGCCGTGTCATGCGACGGAGGCGAGCTCCCGGCGTCCTGCCCGCTTCGCCGCCGCCACCGCGTCCGGCGTCAGCACGGGCTGCGGCACCACGATGCCGCAGCCCGTGCAGACCGGTCCGACCCACGGCTCGTGCTCCAGGTCCTGGCGCCAGACGATGTGCGTTCCCCCGCACACCGGGCAGGCCGCCCCCGGCTCCGCCTCCAGCGCGCCGATCAGCCGGCGCAGTACCTCGCCGAGCGGTGCCGACGGGTGCTCCGCCGGTACCTCACAGCGGGCCACCCCGTTCCCGCCCCAGGTCCTTCGGTGCCAGTCGTCGATGTGTCCGGGCCGCCGCAGCCCCTCGTGCTTCTCCCGTTTGCGGCGGTCCGCGAAGTTGTCCTCGTAGGCGAGCCAGACGGCCCGTGCCTCTTCCAGTTCGTCGAGCGCGGCCACCAGCCGCGCCGGATCCGGGGCCCTGTCCTCGGGATCGATACGGTGCCTGCCACACAGGTGATCCCATGTGGCCCGGTGCCCGTACGGTGCGAACCGCTCCAGGCACTTGCGCAGCGAATAGCGCCGTAGCGCCAGATCGCACCTCGGGTCGCGCACCTGTCTCGCGAGACTCCGGAATCCGGCCATAGCACTGCCACCTCCGTCGCTGGTACATCGGCGTTGAAGAATGGACGTAGGAGTGCCCGATTCGGCTCCATCGAAAATACGGACGCGCCTCTTCGGCCGGATCACGCCCCTGGCCCGGTGTCCCCGATCCGGGCCGCCGTCAGAACCATCCGGGCGAGTTCCTCGTGACAGATGTCGCCGTGCGCGCCCGTCGGAGGCCCTCCTCGGCGCACCACCCGCGAGGCGTCGACGCTGACGCAGCCCGACGCCGGCACCCCGGTCCGCAGCGCCTCCTCGAGCGTCGGCCGGGGCGTGTTCGCGACGGCCTGGATGCCGTCGTGGCCCATCGCCCACCAGCGCCGGTCGGTCCCCGCCGCGGCCGAATCGCCAGCGAGGCCCGACACCAGCGGGTAGAACACCCCGAGCGCGGTGTCGTGGCGCGAGTGGCAGGCCACCACGGGCCCGTCGACCCGGTGCTGGAGGCCCGCCAGCACACCGCAGCGGTGCGGGGCGTGGGGGAGGCTGCCGGCGAACGCGTAGTGCGAGAAGGAGGCTTGAAGCAGCGTCACCGATTTCACGTTCCGCGCGCCCTCGGGCAGGCCGCGCAGTGCGAACGCGGCCAGCCGTGCGCCGTGGCTGTGGCCGACGAGATGCACCCGCACTCCGGGCGCGGACCGGGACAGCCGTCCCAGGAGAGGGCCGAGGCCCAGCTCGCCGACCGTGCCCGCCCGCCGCTTCATCGCGTAGTACGTCGTCTGCCGCAGCAGTTCCTTCGCGCCCCGCCACGCCGTATGGGGCCCGCCGCCCGTCCCGGCGGCGCCGGCCGGTCCGCCCTGCTCGCGGTGGAGCGCCGCGGCCAGCCGCAGGCACAGCGTGAGGGTGTCCTCGTAGAGCACCGCCGGCGGGCTCTGCTCGTCCCGTGGCAGGTCCTCGGCGAACGGCGCCTCGAGTCCTCCGGGCGGGACGGCCGTCAACTGCCGGGTCAGCATGCCGAACTCGGCGAACGCCGCCCGCGACGCGGGCTGTTCCTCGAGCAGCCACGCGAGGCGCTCCACCGTCGCCCCGTGCCCGGCGAACAGGCACGAGAGCAGGTCCCGCGTCGGCACGTCCAGACCCGGGCCGGACGCCGGCGCTCCCTCGGCCCGCTCGACGTCGGGGAACGGCTCGTCCGGGAACCGCATCGAGGGCCACAGGACACCGGCGTACCCGACGTGCACGCCCGGCAGCCCGGCGAGCAGTTTCGGGAAGGGGGCGAAGAACGACGAGTGCAGTCTGCGGGCGACGGCGGGGGAGTTGTTCCAGCCATGTGCGAAGACCACGAGATCCGTGACGTCCAGCCCGGCCGATATGTCGTACGGGCCGCCGTCCGGGTCACCGTCCGCGTCGAAGCAGATCTCCCGGTACGGATGCACACTCATCCCCGCCATGGCACGGCCCCTCCCCTTGCGTTCCGCTGCTGACCCAGCATCCTGCGCAAGAGGAGAAACGGCCATACACGTGTCGGGACGGGGCTGTGCCCGTACCGGCCCCGCCACCACGAGCGAGAGCAGGGCCGGAACGAGCAGCAGCCAGATCCGTAGGGTGTGACGCGGTAACTGGTCCCTGGATCAAGCCTGTCGGCGCGGCACAGGGCCGGGCCGGCGGGCGGGCACCCGGGTACGGGGTGGGGATCACCCCACGTTCAGTAGCGCAGGTAGCGCTTCCGTACGGCGGTGAACGCGGCCAGTTCGTCACGCCAGGCGCCGACGACCTCGTCCGTGTCCGCGCCCGCGTCGATCAGGGTGCGGACCTTCGTGGAGCCGGTCAGCTTGTCGATCCAGTTGTCGGGGCGCCAGGCGAATCCGCTCCAGCTCCGCTTCGCTGTCACCAGCAGGCCGATGCCGGTCCGGACCGGGTCGTATGACCTGCGGTCGTGGACGTGGAGCTGGACGCCGCCGACGGTTTTGCCCTGGAATTTGGAGAACGTGGGCGCGAAGTACGCCTCGCGGAAGCGCACGCCGGGCAGGCCGAGTCCGTTCGCCGCCTGGGCCCAGGCCGGGCCGATTCCCTCAGCGCCCAGCAGCTCGAACGGGCGGGTGGTGCCACGACCCTCCGAGAGGTTCGTGCCCTCGAACAGACAGGTGCCCGAGTACACCAGCGCCGTCTCCGGGGTGGGCATGTTGGGGCTCGGCGGGACCCAGGGCAGACCGGTCTCGTCGAAGAAGTCGCCCCGCCGCCAGCCCGACATCCGCACGACGTCGAGCTCGACCGGCCGGGCCAGGAATTCTCCGTTGAAGAGCAGCGCCAGTTCGGCGACCGTCATCCCGTGCGCCTGTGCGATGGGCTCGCGCCCGACGAAGGTCGCGAACGCCTTGTCGAGGACCGGCCCGAGGGCAGCCCTGCCGGTCACCGGGTTCGGCCGGTCGAGGACGACGAAGCGCTTGCCGGCGAGGGCCGCCGCCTCCATGCAGTCGTACATCGTCCAGATGTACGTGTAGAAGCGGGCGCCCGCGTCCTGGATGTCGAAGACGACGGTGTCCACGCCCGAGGCCGTGAAGATGTCGGCCAGTGGCCGGCCGCTCTTGAGGTACGTGTCGTAGACGGGCAGTCCGGTCGCCGGGTCGTCGTAGCGGCCTTCGGAGCCGCCGGCCTGCGCGGTGCCGCGGAAGCCGTGCTCGGGGCCGAAGACCGCGACGAGGTCCACCCGGTCGTCGGCGTGCATGACGTCCACGATGTGGCGCACGTCCCGCGCGATGCCCGTCGGGTTGGTGACCATGCCGACGCGCTCTCCGGCCAGTGCCGCGTATCCGTCGGCGGCCAGGCGTTCGAAACCGGTGCGCACCCGGCCGCGGCCGGAGTGGGCCGCGGCGGGCGAGGGGGCGGCGGCCAGTGCCCCCACCGCGCCGCCCGCGGCCAGCAAACCCCGTCTGGACAGGCTCATAGAGCTACCTCCGTGATCGCCTCGTGTCATGACCACTGCACGCTAGCGCTCATGTCCGCGCCGGGGAACGACCCCGGCACATGGTTGTGCCCGCCCCTTCCGCTGGGACATACCGACTGGTTAGTCTGCCCCGACGGACCGGACACGAAAGGCGGAGCTGATGAGTGCGGTGCACGGCGCTGGGGTTGTGGTCACGGGCGCGGGCGGCGGGATCGGAGCCGCGCTGGCGCGCAGATTCGCCGCAGAAGGGGCCCGGGTCGTGGTCAACGACATCGACGCCGGCAAGGCGAAGACCGTGGCCGACGAGATCGGCGCCACCGCCGTACCCGGCGACGCCTCGAAGATCGTGGACGAGGCCCGTGACGCCCTCGGCGGGGTCGTCGACGTCTACTGCGCGAACGCCGGACTCGGCTCCGGCGGCGACGCGTTCGCCGACGAGGACGTGTGGGCCGCGGCCTGGGACGTCAACGTCATGGCGCACGTACGGGCGAGCCGGGCGCTGCTGCCCGACTGGCTCGAGCGCGGCAGCGGACGCTTCGTCTCCACCGTCTCCGCCGCCGGGCTGCTGACGATGATCGGTGCGGCGCCCTACAGCGTCACCAAGCACGGCGCCCTGGCCTACGCCGAGTGGCTCTCCCTCACCTACCGGCACCGCGGCCTCAAGGTGCACGCGATCTGCCCGCAGGGCGTACGCACCGACATGCTCACCGCCAGTGGCACGGCCGGCGAGCTCGTGCTCCAGCCGACCGCGATCGAGCCCGAGGACGTGGCCGACGCCCTCTTCGACGCCATGGAAGCGGACCGCTTCCTCGTCCTGCCGCACCCCGAGGTCGCCGACTACTACGCGGCCCGCGCCACACAGAACGACCGCTGGCTGGCCGGCATGAACCACATTCAGCAGAAGTGGGAGGAGAGCGGCCGATGACCTCCATATACGCCGCGAAGCCCTGGCTCGGCCGGCTCACCGACGCACAGCGGGCCACCGTCGCCCCGCCCGCGACCGTGGTGCACTCCTTCCGCTCCGCCGTCGCCCGCGCCCCCGAACACACCGCCCTCGCGTACTTCGACGGACGGCTGAGCTACCGCGAGACCGACGAGCTGTCCGACTCCGTCGCGGGCCATCTCGCCGCACGGGGCGTCGCCTGCGGCGACCGGGTCGCGATCATGCTCCAGAACACCCCGCACTTCGTGATCGCCCTGCTGGGCGCCTGGAAGGCCGGCGCAACCGTCGTCCCGCTCAACCCGATGTACAAGGCGGGCGAGGTCTCCCACGTGCTCGCCGACGCAGAGGCCACCGCGCTGATCTGCTCGGACCGCGCCTGGGAAAGCTACCTGCGCGACTGCGCCGCCTCCTCGCCCGTACGGATCGCCCTCACCGCCTGCGAGCTCGACCTCCAGACGCGGGACGACGCTCGCGTCCTCGGCTTCGAGCGCATGGCGCCCGCCGATGACGCCGACGACCTGCTGACCGTCGCCCGTCAGGGCCTGCCCGCCCCGGAGGGCCGTGAACTCAACCCCACCGACGTGGCGTTGATCAGCTACACCTCCGGCACCAGCGGCACCCCCAAGGGCGCCATGAACCTGCACGGCGGCATCACCTACAACGCCGAACGCCAGCGCACCGGACACCCCGTAGCCGAGGGCGCCTGCTACTTCGCGCTCGCGCCGCTGTTCCACATCACCGGCATGGTCTGCCAGCTGGCCGTCTGCATCGCCAACGCGGGCACCCTGGCGCTGGCGTACCGCTTCGAGGCGGGCGTCGTGCTCGACGCGTTCCTCGAGCACCGCCCCGCGTACACCGTCGGCCCCTCCACGGCCTTCATGGCGCTCGGCGCACACCCCTCCGCCACCCGCGAGCACTTCGACTCCTTCGCGGTGATCTCCTCGGGCGGGGCCCCGGTGCCGCCCGCGCTCGTCGAGAAGTTCCGCGCCGGATTCGGCCCCTACATCCGCAACGGCTACGGACTCACCGAGTGCACCGCGCCGTGCGCATCCGTGCCCCCCGAGCACGAAGCGCCCGTCGACCCTGCCTCCGGCACCCTGTCCGTCGGCCTCCCCGGCCCCGACACGGTCGTCCGGATCGTCGACGACACCGGCAAGGACGTGCCCTTCGGCGAACAGGGCGAGATTGCGGTCCGCGGACCCCAGGTCGTACCCGGCTACTGGCGGCTCCCGGAGGCCACCGCGGACGCCTTCCCGGACGGCGAACTGCGCACCGGCGACATCGGGTTCATGGACAGCGAGGGCTGGCTCTACGTCGTCGACCGCAAGAAGGACATGATCAACGCCTCCGGCTTTAAGGTCTGGCCCCGCGAGGTCGAGGACGTTCTCTACACCCACGCCGCCGTGCGCGAGGCGGCCGTCGTGGGCATCCCCGACTCCTACCGCGGTGAGACCGTCAAGGCCTACGTCAGCCTCCGGCCCGGGGCGGAGGCCGAGCCGGCCGAGATCTCCGCGTACTGTGCCGAGCGGCTGGCGGCCTACAAGTACCCGAGGGAAGTCGAGATCCTGCCGGAGCTCCCCAAGACGACAAGTGGGAAGATCCTCAGGCGGGAACTGCGTTCCCACGCGTAGCAGACGCACCACACAGCACGGAACGAAAAGAAAGGCGGGTGGCGGCAATGGCCAGGACGACGGACGGGGAGGGCACCCCCGTCCCGCAGAGACTGCTGGCCGCCGCCACCCGCCTCTTCGCCGAGCGCGGCTACGACCGTACGTCGGTACAGGAGATCGTCGAAGCGGCCGGCGTCACCAAGGGAGCGCTGTACCACTACTTCGGCTCCAAGGAGGACCTCCTCCAGGAGGTCTACGCACGGGTGCTCCGCGTCCAGCAGCAACGGCTCGACGCGTACGCGGACGCCGACGCGCCGGTGGAGACCCGGCTGCGGGACGCCGCGGCGGACGTGGTCGTGACCACGATCGAGAACCTCGACGACGCGGACATCTTCTTCCGCTCCATGCACCACCTGAGCCCGGAGAAGCACAAGCAGGTACGCGCCGAACGCCGCCGCTACCACGAGCGGTTCCGCGCGCTGGTGGAGGAGGGCCAGAAGAGCGGCGTGTTCTCGACGGCGACCCCTGCGGACCTGGTGGTCGACTACCACTTCGGCTCGGTCCACCACCTGTCGACGTGGTACCGCCCCGACGGCCCCCTCACCAAGCAACAGGTCGCGGACCACCTCGCGGACCTCCTCCTCCGCTCCCTCCGCCCCTGACGTCACCCGGACCCGCAGGTCCGCCACGAGCGCGCCGGGGTCACCCGGGCTCGATGTGCCCTGGCCGTGCGGCGGGCGGGGCTTGCTCGTCGGGCCCCTGCCCCGAAGGAGCCCCCCGCGCCTCAAACGCCGGCGGGGCTTGGTGTTGCCGGGCGTGCGGCAGGCGGGGCGGGATCTTGCGCGCT
>NZ_JBEXRZ010000044.1:0-42418 GCF_040613325.1 Streptomyces sp. NPDC006283
TAGAAGGGCTCTAGGGCCGAGAGGGCTACCTTGGCTTCGTGCATAGCGTCTACGAAGCGATCAACACCCCGTTCTCTCAGACGCTGGTTATAGGCATCTACGGTGGCCTGGTCTCCCCCGAGATAGGAGGCAGGTACACCATTCGCAAAGTGCCGACATACCTGAGCGGTGCGCAGGGCGGCGATGGCCAAGTTGAACGCCTCTCGACGAGCGCGCCTCCATGCGAGGTGCGCGGTCAGCCATGGCGCCAGCGACGCGCCTACGAACGCTCCGACCAATCCCAGTGCCGGCGTCAACCATGTGGTCATATCCCTCCAATCACTTGCTCGCCAAGGCCAGCAGCCCAAACCAGGAAGCAGCCGGCATTGCAACCCGGAAAAGATAGAGAGGCACAGCCTGGGTTGCCCGGCCGGTGACTCCCATCGCAGCCATGCTCTATCGGGTCGACAGCTCCTTACGCATGAGATCCCGGTACTCGTGCATGTACGCCAAATCGGCCACCGCTTGCTCCATGGTCACCCCGTCTCGGGCCACAGCCACCTCGGCCGCCGCGGCCTCCGCCCTCAACGCCTCCTGGCGTAGGAAGTCGACCAGTTGCTCGGCGGAGGCGTTCGGATGCAGATCCAGCCAGACTTCGGCCAGCTGATAGGCAAAGGCCTGCGTTGCGGCGTGGTTGCGGGTCATGAAGTCGTGGGAAGCATCGCGACGCGTCATGAAGCCGAGCATGCCTCCCGACCACGTGCCCGCGCAGCAACTTCACCGACCTCAGTCCGCTGCCTGTTGGCCACTTCTCAGCGCGGCCACAGCTTGTCTCTGGGCCTGAGCTTCCCGGTGAGTTGCCTCGGGACGAAGCAGTCGCTCGCTCGAGGCATGGGCCTCGCGATAGGAGCCAACTCGTCCAGAAACCATCCACTGCGAGACTCCCGACGCTGGCATGCTGGCAGGTCCGAGTATCGGACAGCAGCCCAGGGGGGACAGCGTGATCGTGAACCGGCATGTCGGCAGCGAACAGCCCGATGAGCAAGACGAGCTAGAACAGCACCTCGTCGAAAAGCTCAACATCCCGCTTGACTGGCCCGAAGATGGCGGCCTCACTGCCAGCCACGTCGCCAGAATCGCCGCTGCTGCAACCTGCGATACCGCGTACAGCCATGCCGCCAATGGTCACTTGATCGACCTGTTCGCGGCACTCCCGTTGCCGGGAAGCACGGAGGGGAAAGACTTCTGGGAGCGCATCCGAGACGCCGGCGGCAGCGCTGCCTGGAACATCCATCCTGCCAACATGGGCGGTCCCTTCTTCGATCGCATCCATGACGGCAACGAGGGCGGCATCGCCTCCCGCGTCCTGAGCTTCCTGGAGGAGCTGACGCCTGCTCAGCGCACTGACGTGGCAGAGGTCATCGGTTCGGCCCTCGACAATGGCACCATCGGCGTCAGTGGCCGGTACGGGGGCGAGCTCTGGCTACGGGACGCAGAGATGAGCGCATGGCGAGTCGCACTTGCCGGTCGACGGGAGTTCGAAACGGCACAGGAGCGCAGTCGATTCTTCGAAGCGTGGCGCAACGCCTGACCCCAAGCACCCGAATCCGAGACCAACGGGCCAGCAGTCCCCGTGCCACAAACGTGCCAGATCGGGCGGGGACTCACGGCGAACCGCGGCTGCCTGCAGGGCCCAGGGGACGCAGGCGCCGAAGCCAGCAATACGCAGGTCAGGGGCCCAAATCGCCCCACCTCGCTCCTAAATTGAGCGGACCGGGATGCGGGCCGGCCGGGAGGCTTGGGGATCCCGCCTGGTGGAGACGTGAGCCGATCGAGCGATCAGCTCAGCCCGACCTCAATGCAGGGCGCCATCTACTTGCATATAGCCCAGCGCCCACACAACACGCTCTGTCGTTGTATTCACGCACCCGATGGAAGCAAGGGGGGCGCACGCCGCCCGCGTCGCGCTCCACCGCCCATAGCGCGATCTCTTGTCGTAGATCACCCCTCGCCCTATTGTGACGAAGCATCAGCAGTTGTCATATGAAGGCAAGTTGGGAGGAAGATGTCCAACCTGGGGGGATTTGAGGCTGTCGTCCGCGAAGCGGTGGCTTTGTTCGGGGAGGAACTAAAGCCCAAGCTCAAGGGCTCAACCGGCACGGAAGATCAGCTTCGGGGGCCATTCGAACGCCTCATCACAAGTTCAGCTGGCGCGCTGGGGTTGAAGTCAGTCTTGATTGGCGAGGTGCCCCTCGTTGACATCGGCGCCCGTCCGGATTATGCCGTGGATGTCGCCGACGCGCTCGTCGGCCATGTTGAATTAAAGCGGCCCGGCGTCGGTGCGGACCCGGCGACATTCACCGGCCGGAACGCAATCCAGTGGCAGAAACTCAAGCTTCTACCAAACGTGCTGTATACCGACGGAAATGAATGGGGCCTCTATCGCAACGGTCACCGGGTCGGCGAAATTGCAAGGATGAACCTGTCGGTTAAAATCGCCGGAGCTAAACTAGCGGCAGTCGACACTGGAGTAACCCGTGTACTTTTCGACTTTCTGACTTGGAGCCCGCAGCCTCCGCGGAATATTACGCAGTTGGTTCGAGCGGTGGCCGGCCTCTGTCGGCTGCTCTGCTCTGAAGTTAAGGAGGCCTTGCGGCTAGAGAAGACAGGGAAGCGGCTGGAGACTCTCACCGTTCTCAAGGAAGACTGGGGGAAGCTCCTCTTCCCGGAACAGACCGAGGAAGAGTTCGCTGACCAGTACGCACAGACGGTTGTCTTTGCCCTACTGCTCGCACGAGTGGAAGGAATCGTCTTCGAACACGACACCATGCACGGCATTGCCACCAAGCTAGGCAAAAGGCACTCCCTCATGGGCAAGGCTTTGGATGTGTTGACGGACGATTCCCTCACCGGTCTGTCGACAACACTCGACACTCTAATCCGTGTTATTGGCCCGGTCGATTGGGAACGTCTTGATGACGGGTCCGGCGACGCGTATTTGCGGTTGTATGAGGACTTCCTTCAGGTCTACGATCCGAAACTCCGCGAACGCACTGGTTCGTATTACACGCCCAATGGGGTTGTTGCGGCAATGGTCAGGTTCACCGAGGACGTCATCCGTCAGCGTCTCGGAATCGCCAATGGCTTTGCCTCACCGCAGGTTGTGGTCGTCGACCCTGCGATGGGGACTGGCACATTTCTCCTCAACATCCTGGACCGAGCGGCTACATCGATCCAGGAAGACGAGGGGCCGGGCGCCGTGGGACCGCGGCTCCGCGAAATGACGGGGCAGAGGCTCATTGGATTCGAGATGCAGACTGGCCCCTACGCCGTCGCCGAGTTGCGGATGCATGCCAGACTCAAAGATCTAAAGTCGTCTGCCCCAGCGCACGGCCTGCGGTTGTACGTAACGAACACCCTTGACAACCCAAAAGACGAGTTCAATTGGCTCCCTGGCACTTTCAAGGCAATCGCAGAGTCGCGAAAACAAGCTAACAGGGTTAAGCGCGACGAGCGAGTTATGGTCGTCTTGGGCAACCCACCATATGACGCTGTAAAGCGCGGGGCGGGAAAATGGATTGAGCTTGGCGACCCTGAGTCGGGAGTTCCAGCCCCTCTCAGCAAGTTCCGACTTCCAGGCAATGGCAAGTACGAGTCCAAGATGTCGAACTTGTATGTCTACTTCTGGAACTGGGCTACCTGGAAGGTATTCGAATGCCACGATGATTCGCCGTACGGCGTCATCACTTTCATCACCCCGCGCGCGTGGATCAAGGGCGCAGGATTCGCAGGCATGCGCAAGTATCTAAGGTCGGTCGCGGACGAAGGCTGGATCATTGACCTTTCACCCGAGGGCCAACGGCCAGACGGGGCGACCAGGATCTTCCCGGAAGTGGCTCAGGAACTATGCATCGCAGTGTTCGTGCGGTGGAGTCGCCCGAGCGATCAACCGGAATCAGTGAAGCCGCCTGCCATCGTCAGGCACATCTCCCTCTCTGGGCACCGCCTACAGAAGATCCAAGATTTGACGGACCTCGCTCTAGCCGATAGCCGATGGCGAAATTGCGCTTCGGGTGAAACTGCCCCGTTCCTTCCCCCCGGCAGCGATCTCTGGGAAACAAGTCCACGACTCAGCGACCTCATGCCGTGGTCATCCAGGGGCGTGACGCCGGGTCGCGTGTGGGTGTACGCACCCGACCGGGCGACGCTGGAGCGCCGTTGGGGGCTCTTCATTTCGGCTGATGAAGCCGACAAGAAGGAGATGTTCGGAGAGGCCCGCGACCGCCACCTGCAGACTGTGGTGGGGCCACTTCCAGGCATCCAGGACCACGGGCCCGTGCCCCTCGCGCAAGAACACCGGAGCATGCTGGAGCCAGTGCGTGTCGGCTATCGAGCTTTCGACCGGCAGTGGGTAATCCCAGACAACCGCTTGATGGTCGTACCGCGGCCCGACCTGTGGCGCGTACGCGGGGCCTCGCAAGTATTCGTCGTGGAACAAAATGCTCACGCGATCACACACGGTCCCGGCCTCGTCTTCAGTGCCTTCATCCCGGACATGCACTACTTCAACGGGCGTAGCGGGGCAGTGCGGCCCCTATATCGGGATACGGACGGGCGGATTGCAAACGTCACTCCGGAACTGTTGCCAGTCGTTTCCCAGCGACTAGGCGCGCCAGTGAACGCTGAAGACCTCATCGCCTACATTGCAGCCGTAACCTCTCACTCGGCTTACACTGACCTATTCGCGGAGGACTTGGAGGTCCCAGGCGCCCGAATACCGTTTACAGCCGACTCACAGCTCTGGACCCGTGCAGTTGACATTGGGCGGCGGTTGCTGTGGCTGCACACCTTCGGCGATCGCTTTGCCGACGCTAGCGCAGGGAGGTCACCTCAGCGGCCACGTCTGCCAACTGAACGGCGCCCCGTCAGTCTGGTGGCGATCCCAGACACCGCCGCGGAGATGCCAACATCCATGCGGTACGACGAGGCGTCAAAGCAACTCTGGGTAGGCGCCGGCTGCGTAGGGCCCGTAGAGCCGGAGGTGCGCCGGTACTCGGTGTCAGGCATGAACGTCCTGGACAAGTGGTTCGGCTACCGTCGCAAGCAGCCTGCAGGCAAGCGCCTACGCTCGCTCGACCACGAGTACTCGTCCACCTGGCTCCCAGACTGGACTTCTGAGCTGCTTGAATTGCTCAACGTGCTTGGTCTGTTGGTAGAACTCGAGCCTGAGCTACGCCGACTGCTAGACGATGTCTGTGCGGGGCCGCGCATCACAGTAAGCGACCTAACAGCGGCAGGCGTTCTACCTGTACCCGATTACGCCACGCGGTTGCCGCGGGCAGGCGAGGGTGAGGCCATCTTCTAAGCGCCAACCACGGCGCGAGTACGCCGGGAAGCTCATAGTCGGCCGAGGCAGCCTCTGGACTATGTGTGGACGGAGGGGGCGGCAGATTATGTGGTTACGTCTCTGACCAGCACTTCTCTCATGGAGTGAAGCGCCCTCCGGAGCCGTGTGCGCAGGTTCGAATCCTGCCGGGGGCACCTTGCACAAGGTGCCCAAAGACCCCGTCACCAGCGGAAACGCTGAGGCCGGGGTCTTCGCGTATGTGCAGCCATATGCCGCTGGGAGCGACTCCACATGGTGTCGTCCGGAAGCCATCGAGGTCTGCGGTGTGTACGCCGCCGCCGTGCATCTCCCCACTGCCCACGCTCCGCGCCTCCGGGGGCACGGGGCTTCGTACCGGGCGCGAGCCGTCCTCGGCGGCACGACGCTGCACCTCGCCAGTGCCGGCCGAGTACGAAGGCGACGTGGTGGGCTTGATTTGGTCACCAGGAAGGGGACCTGGCGGAGCTGGCTCGGCACGGAGTACGACCAGCCGCGTCCCGTCGTCGCCGACGACCGGCACGTATACGTCTTCGTCGGCATCCTCGAAAAGGACCTATCGACGCCGAACAACGTGGTCGCCGCGCTCGACACCACCTCTGGCAAGGTCGTCTGGCGCGAGCCGCGCGACGCCGGCACGCAGAAGAACGGCATCTCCGCCCAGGTCGTGGGCAACCGCCTCGTCTGCACGGACTTCGGCAAGGGCGTGACCGTACGCGACACAGCGACGGGCAAGCAGGTGTGGACGAAGAGGATCGACCAGTTCGACGACCGGCGTTTCGCCGTGCACGAGGGACTGATGGTCGTGACGACGGGCAGCGGCTGCGCGGGTTCGAGGTGGCCGACGGCACGGAGCGCTGGAGGTACGACGACGGTTCCGGGGCCATCCAGGGGGATACGTGGTCGGGGGCCGCAAGCGCGGCTCTCCGCGATGCACGCACGCCGACCGTCTGTACGCCTCCCAGCCGTCTGAGCCGGTCCCGTCGGGCCCTCGCCGCGGGGTCGCGGACGACGCGGCGCCCACGACTGTCAGCGTGTCCGGGCAGCCTCGTCCGCGCCCTCGGTGTCGTCCTCGTACTGCCAGGATCTCGGCCAACTGCCGGACGGCGGAGGCGGTCCCGTGATGCCCAGGTCGCGCCGCGCGAGGGTGTAGAAGGCGTCGCGGGCCAGGCTCATGCGCCCAACCGCCTTCTCCCATCCGGCCGTGTCGTGCTTCTGACCGCGCGCGTACAACTCGACATTCCATACGGCCTCGTGCCACTGGCGGGCTGCCGCTATGGTCTCGGCGTCGCCGACGAGCAGCACGGACTCCCACTCCGCCGCACGGCGTGCCTCGGCCTCGACGAGCTGTGCGAGGCCTTCCTCCGGGTCCAGCGGGTCCACCGCGTGCTGAAAGCCCCTCGCGGCACCCAACCGCTGCGCGATACTCAGCTGATGTTTCAGCGCGTTGGCGTACGCGGCGTAGGTTTCCAGTCTCTTCTGGTCCCAGCGTTCGGCCTTGGCACGTCGCCAACGGCTTCGCTCCGTGAGGCTGGTGGCCGCGTACGAGCCGGCGGCTCCTACGACGACACCGGCCAGCGCCGGAAGTTGCTCCCACATGCCGGTCCCCCTGCGGCTGTTACGGACGGTCGAGGACACAGTGCCGTACTCGGTGCCCGCAGGGTAGACGGACCGGCTGGTGCGGATATTCCCGGCCGGGCGGGAGTGGCGCGCGGTCATGCCCCGCTCCACTCCCTCGCGAACGGCTACCACCGGCGGGACTCCACCGAGGTGCGAAGCAGCACGGGAATGCCCCCGGCGCTGGTCAACCTCGCCTGTTCCGGGGCGACCACGCGGAACACGAAGGCCCGAGAGGGACGTCTCGGGCGAGGAGACCGGCAACAACCGGCTTCGGTAGCCTCGCCTTATGAGCGGAGATCACGATGCGGAGCCGGTCTTCGTCCGCTCCAAGTGGGGGACGAGTCGTTACGTCTACAACGCGAACAACCCGGTGGGTATGGCGCTGATCGTGGGCTCGCTCCTCTTCGCGGCCGCCAGCATGTACCTGCTCCATGACGAGTCGTCGTGGAGCGAAGGGGAGCTGCACGACGCGGTCCACGCGGCTGTGAAGGAGATCAACGGAGAGTCCCTCCACGTGGGCGGGTACTCGGGTAGCTACGAAGAGATAATCGCCGACGCCATCGAGGAAAGCGGCGAAGGGCCCGAGCACGGCTACGTGACCGTTTCGCCGCAGAGTGACCACTCCGATGACGACAGCAAGCCGCAATTCGATCAGTTCGAGGTCAGTTCCGGCGATGTGAGCGACATCTACTGTCTGAACGTCTCACCGCCCGAGCCCGAGACCTTTACGCCTCTCTCGGTGGTCCTCACGGTGACGGTGGACGCGGGCAGTTGCTGAGTGTGTCGTACTGCCGGTGCGACGAGTTGAGGACACCGCCCCCGCCCGGTCGGCCTGTTGGGGCCGGGTCCGCGTAGACCTGCTCCGCGTGATGTGCCCGTCGGCGGCACCGGCTCCCGGTGTCGCGTCCTCCGCAGGCTCGCTTCCACCAGGAGCCCGCCACTCGCGGAATGCCTTCGTGTCGTCGATCCGCCCCTTCGCGTTCCGGGTCGGCCTCGCAGACGCTGTCGGCAAGGGCCCTGGCGAGTGCGGGTGACGCGAACCCCGCGCCTTCAGCCCACCGGGCCGTGCCGCCGTAGGGTCGGCCGGTATGGAGATGACCGAGGACGAATACCAGGCACTGGCCGAGCTGGATCGGATTCGCTCCGGCAACCCCGTCCTGGACGCCTGGCTCCAGATCCAGCAGCGGGAGTTCCCCGCATGGGCCCAGGATCGCGACGGGGACTGGGACTTCACCCCTGACTCCCACGAGAACATGGAAACCCTGGTCCGTTCCCGATGCACCAGTAGCGACCAGGCGTGGCAGGAACGGGGCAGCGACTTCCTCCAGGCGGCCGCCTGGTACGTCGGCGAGGTCCACAACCGCGTCTGCGGCACGCAGTGGCAGTACCACCCTGACTCCGCCACCGCCGACCCGACCGTGTGGCCGTTCGTCACCGTGCCGTTCGACCGGGTCTTCGGGTTCGAGGACGAGGACGGCATCGAGTCCGACGCCAGACCCCTGTACACGCCGGTCAGCCGCCTGTGCGGAATCCTCGACGCGGACGGCGGGAGCCTCGTCGCCGACCTCGACGTCCACACCCCTCCGCAGTAGCCCTGGCGGCGCCGCGGCGATCGCCTCCGCGGCCGGCGCCGGCCTCTCAACTACGTGCAGGCCTCAACTGATCCAGCAGGCACGGCACATCCGCGAATGAATCCAGCACGTGGTCCGGTGTCCCCGATGCCCCCTCGTGGGCTTCCCGGCGGTACTTGCCCGTCTTGACCAGGACTCCTGTCAGGCCGTTATGTTGGGCGGCGAGCACGTCCGACTCGATGTCGTCGCCCACCATCAGCGTCTCGGATGCCGCAGCGCCCACGCGGGACAGGGCTGTCGCGAAGAACGCGGCGGCGGGCTTGCCGATGACTTCCGCCTCTACGTCCGCCGCTCGTTCCAGGCCGAGCAGGAAGGCGCCCGTGTCGAGGGCGACGCCCGACTGGGTGCGCCAGTAGAGGTTGCGGTGCATGGCCACCAGGCGGGCGCCCTGCTGGAGGTGGGCGAACGCGCGGTTGAGGGTCGCGTAGTCGAACTCCGGGCCCGCGCCGCCGGCGATCACCACGTCCGCCGGTGCGTCGTCGTCCGGGGCGATCAGGGTGACGCCCGCCAGGTCGTCGGCGATGTCGCCGCTGTTGAGCAGCAGACAGCGTGCGCCGGGGAAGTGCTCGGTGAGGTACGCGGCGGTGGCCGCCGGAGCGGTGAGGACGTCTTCGGCGGTGACGGGGAAGCCGGCTTCCGCGAGGACCGTCGCTATCGCATCGCGTGTGCGGGACGTGGTGTTGGTGAGCAGCGCCAGCGGTATGCGGCGCTCACGCAGGTGTCGCATCGCCTCCACTGCCCCGGGCAGAGGCTTCCAGGACACCGTGAGTACCCCGTCGATGTCGATCAGGACAGCGCCGACCTGTTCCATGAACCGACCGTACCGAGGTCGGCCCGATCGGGCAGCTCAGCACGGAGCGGGAGTGAGCCCGATGGGACAGTTACCGCAAGCGGCGAGCCCAGCGTCGCCCTGCGTGCGGTTATCCATTACCGCGCGTGAGCGCACGGGTCCGCTGTCACGTCTCCCCCCCACACCCCCCGCCGCCGCGCGATCTCGTACAGCCGGTCGGCCTCGTACGCGGTGAGCGCGCCCGCCAGCGGTGCCAGGGCCGAAAGTTGGCGTTCCCGGTAGACGCGGACGTCGGTCTGGGTGGCCGCCACGTCGAGGGATGCCGCGTCCACGAGGACGAGGACCGGGTGGACGGGGACCGGGAAGTCGGTGTGGCGCTCCAGGGTTCCCCGGACGAGGTCGGCCTCGGCCCGGCACTCGGTGATGTACGGCAAGGGAGCGCCGTCGTCGATGGTGACAGTGTCGTCGCCGGCGCGTACGGACTGCTGCGGGTGGTACTCGGTACGGATGGTGAAGACGCCGCCCGGGCCGATCAGCAGGTGGTCGATGTCCTCGCCGTACGTGAGCGGGATCGAGTGCAGGACGCGCCAGCCGTGGCGGGTGAGGCGGCCGAGTTCGGCGCCGGTTCTGCGTTCGCCGAGGAGTTCCTTGCGGCGGGCCTCGGACATGGGCCGGCGGCGCTGGACCCGGGAGCTGAGCCGTTCGAGCAACTTCGAGTCCCCCGTTCCGGCCCCGGCCGCCGTGGCGCGGAGGGTCGCACCGGGTCGGCGGGAGGCGAGGTCGGTGTCCGGGGTCAACTCGGGGAGCGCATCGGGCCGGGACGGCGGCGCGGCGGGTTGCGCCGGCGGTTCGGCGGGGGGCGGGGGCGGGGGCGCGACGTCGGCCCGGCTCGCCTCGCTGACGCCCTTCGTCAAGGAGCCAACGTGCACGCGGATCTCGGGCGGCACGGGTGTCAGGAGTTCGGGTGCGCGGCGGGCCAGTACATCCGTCACGTCGTCGCGGTAGCGCGCGTGGACCACGGTGATGCCGCCGGTTCTGCGGTCCGCCCAGCCGATGGGTGTGCCGTCGGGGAGGTTCACGTAGAGGCGGTCGTGCCCGAAGTTCTGCCACGCGGTGACCGTCAGCTCCTCGAGCATGCCCCTGCCTCCCTCGCTGTGTTGTCCGGTGCCGCCGTGCGGCGGCACCGGCCCCCGTGGGTCTCAGACTCACCCCCCGACGCGCCGTACAGAAGGGCGCAGAGCGGGCGCACTGGTCGACGGGTGTCTTCACGGGGCGGGACCTGGGACTATGCCGTGGGTACGTGCCTTGGTGTGGCGGCCCGGGCGCGGTGGGGCGCACGGACGCGGTCGCCCCGCCTCTGCCGCGGTCAATAGATGGTGAGCGCGACTCCGCACAGGCCGAGGCCCGCCTCGGCGGCCTGCCGCCACTGGCGCAGCGGCCCGTCCAGTACGGACTCCTCGTCGGGCAGGTAGTCGAGCCAGTCCCGCTCCTGCACGGCTCTGCGTTCCTCGGGCGTGAAGCTCAGGGCCAGTTCCACCCTGGGGAGCGTCTGCCGCACCTCGGTCGACGTGAGGAGGAAGTTTCCACACCAGCCGGGGAGCAGTGCCGTGCGCCGGGGACCGACGGCGTGCAGGAACGAGGCGATCGCGTAGTCCTTGTTCTGGATCGAAAGAAACATCCGCTCCGGGTCCTCGCCGCGTTCCCAGACGTCGCGGACCAGCCAGAAGTCGTCGTCGGGCGACGACCCGCCGTACATGTCCTGGATGTGCGCGCCGCACGTCAGCCGGTGGAAGTCGTCGACCGCCTCCCGGCGTCGATACGCCGCGGGGGTGTGCGGCCACGCGGCCGTCCGGCAGGTGCCGTCCCCGAACGTGGCGGAACCCGGGAGTCGTATCCAGCTCCCGGGTCCCTGGGGATGCCACCCAATTGCACACGCCAGTGGCCTTTAAGAGTACGGATCAGTCATCAGGCCGTCGTGTTCTTCCTTTGAACTACCGCACCACGAGAGGTGCAGGCGGGATTCGAACCCGCATCCGCCGGCGTTCGTCCGTACCCGGTCGATCTGGCGATCGGTGACGATGCTGAAGCTGGAGCGAGAGTCTGATTTTTATCGCGGCTGCCTCTGCCATGTTGGGCCACCCCGGCCAGGATCTGTGCCGGGGGAAGGACTCGAACCTTCACTGTCACCGCGTCTTCAGGCTGAACCTCAGTTTCAGCTTGCGCTCGTCGCGCGAACCGGTCCTCAATCCCGTCCGCGCCTGTTGCGCACCCCCGCGCTCGCACGCGGGGGCAATCGTGGGGCTGCCGCTGTCGGCGTCAGCCGAAGAGGTAGCCGAACACCGCGTCGCCGACCCGCTGGTCGGTGACCTCGGCGCTGTTGGCCTCCTCGCGGGCGAACTTCACGGCGTGCTGGAGCTTCTCCACTCGCTCGAGCAGCTCGTTCACCCGCTTCGCCGGAAGCGCTCCGGAGAACTTGACCGTCGTCCAGTAACCGATCGGCACGTCCTCGTAGTAGACCTCGACCTGCGCCGGGTGCTTGTCCGTCGCCTCCGCCTTGACGTGGTTGCGCGGGACCTTCTTCGTACGGATGGTGCGTACGGGGTCGGTCTTCCACCAGTCCGTCGACGGGTCCAGCGACCAGGACTCGGCCGCGTCCAGCACGGGGAGCTTCTTCACGAAGGTGTGCAGGTCGGTGAGTTGCTTCTCGAGGAAGAGCAGGTAGCTCACCGGCGCCTCGGCGACGATCGTCCGCCCGTCGACGACGACGTCCGCGCGGGCAGTGCAGTTCGCCCAGTCCTTGGTGGCGACGACGTCGAACAGCCGGGTCAGCGACGCCGACATCTCGCGCAGCGCGTCCTCGGCCTTGATCTGCACCCGCGTGGACTCGGGCGGCAGCTGCTCGCCCTCCTCGTCCTTCGGCTGGTAGGTGCGCGAGATCCCGGCCAGGAGTGCGGGCTTCTGTACCTTGTGGTGGGCCGCGGTGATGTCCTGGAGCGATTTGCTCTTGACGCCCTTTTCCACGGCGATGATCTGATTGAGCTTCGCCACTTGTCCCCCTTCGAACAGCAGTGAACATATCCGAGGGGTCGCCGTCCGGTCCTCTGGTTTTCCGCGAACTGCACATGTGCGGACCCCACTTCGCATGCGTGGGCTCCACTTCGCATGCGTGAGCTCCACTTCGCTCCGTCGACAGCCCGAGAGCCTCGGCGTCGGGCACCGGGCGGGTCGCCGCCCCGGCTGCGTCCGCACGCACAGAGGAACGAGCGCACGCGTAGATGAGCGCACGCACAGAGGAGCGCACGCGTAGTGGAGCCCACGCGATCGGAGGGGGGATCAGCCCGTCAGATCGCCCTTGCAGCGGTTGAGTTCGGCGTAGTGGCGCAGCTTGTCCTCGTCGACGGTGACACCGAGTCCGGGACCCTCGGGAACACGCAGCCGGCCGCGCTCCAGGTGCAGCGGCTCGACGATGTCGTCCGCGTGCAGGTAGTACATGGAGTCGATGGCCCGCGAGAGCACGGGCGTGCTGGCCACGACCCCCGCGAGATGCGCGGCCGTGGCGATGCCCAGTTCGCCGCCGCTGTGCAGGTTCATCCCGAGTCCGAAGGTCTCGCAGTGCGCGGCCAGTGCCTTGGTCGCGGCGATGCCGCCCCATTTGTAGACGTCGCCGTGGACCAGGTCGACGGCCCCGAGCCGCACCGCGGGGGCGAACTCCTCGAAGCGGACCACGCACATGTTCGTGCACAGCGGTATCCGTACCTTCGCCCGGACCTGGCTCATCCCCTCGATGCCCGTGCAGGGGTCCTCCAGGTACTCCAGGTCCAGTTCCTCGAGGGCGATCCCGGCCCGCACCGAGTCCGGGACCGACCAGGCCGCGTTGGGGTCCACCCGCAGATCGGCTCCGGGCAGTGCCTCACGCAGGGCGCGCAGAATCGCCACGTCCCCCTGCACGTCGTTGGTGCCCTTGAGCTTCACCGCGGAGAAGCCGCCGTCGGCCACCACATGGGCGGCGTGCTCGGCGAGCGCCCCGGGCAGGTCCCGGGCTCCGGCGCCGGGGCGTTGGCGCGTGTGATGAGCGCCGTGATCGGCACCTTGTCCTGTACCGCGCCGCCCAGGAGGTCGGTGACCGACTGGCCGGTGGCCTTGCTCATGGCGTCCCAGCAGGCGATGTCCAGGGCGGCGAGGGCGGCGTATCCGAGGTAGCCGTGGAAGAACGGCACCATGTGCTGCTTGCGGTAGAAGGCCTCAAGGGCGAAGGGATCACCCGTAGGCACTCGCCCGGGTCCGGACTCGTACGGCCACACCGGCTTCACCGGCACCAGCCTGTGGATCTCGCCCAGCCGCCGCCGCTACGCCGTACTCCTCACCAACCGAGTGCATCCGACCCGTGCTGACCGCGGCTTCACCGCGGTCCGCACCGCCTTCCACGAACTGGCCTTCTGACCTGCCGCCCGGCGTCGCCGCGTCCTGGTTGATCCGGTACCACGCCGCCGTGTCCGGCGACAGGTCCTGGGGGTGGCGGTACGGCTGCGCCCCGCCGCTCCGGGCCGGAGCGGCGGGGCGGGGCGGGGCGGGGCGGGGCGCATTCATGTCGCTGATCACCCGGCGGCCGACGGGCGGGGCCGTCTCCGGCCGGGCCCGCGCGCGTCAGCTGTTGGGGCGCTTGCCGTGGTTCGCGCCCTTCTTCTTGCGGGCTCGGCGCTTGTTGCCTCGCTTGGACATGGCGTACCTCCGTCGTGCGGGACATTCCGGGAGTTTCCGGGCCCCAGTCAGTCTAGGTTCGGGCTCCGGGGCCCGCACCAGGTGCCGTGGCGGAGGCGGGGGGCTTCCTCGGTTGTGCGAGGACGGGCACGGGTCGATTCTGAAGGTAATGAACCGTGTTGGCCCGGCACCGATGAGTTCGTGGCGCGCGGCGGGCGCATGGAGCGCACAGAACGCTGCGGAAAGTGCCGACTTCCGTGGCCCGCTCGACATCGCCGTGGCGGCCACGGTGGTACTCGACGCCCAGGACACGGTCATCGGGTGGAGTCCGGGGGCCGAGGATCTCCTGGGACATCGCCCTGCCGACATCGTCGGGCGCCCGGTGGGGGTCTTCCTGTCGGGCGGGCCGGTGCCCGAGGCGGGCTCCGGTCACGGCCTCCCGCTCAGCGGCAGCGACATCCGCCTCGCACGGCACCGGGACGGCCACTCGCTGTCCGTGGCCACCGCGGTCTGCGAGCTGTCCGAAGGCGGCAGGGCGGCCCGGGTCCTCGTGGTCGCGGAGCTGGAGAGGCTGCGGCTGTGGGAGTCACGGCTGGCGATGCTGCAGGGGCTCGCCACACAGTCCCCGCTCGGACTGGCCATCTACGACACCGACCTACGGCTGACCTGGGACAATTCCGCGTCGGGCCATGAGATCGGCCGACCGTTCACCCAGTATCGGGGGATGCGGGCCGACGAACTGTATCCGGGCGGCAAGGTCATCACCGAGGGGTTCCCGGAGAGCCTCGACGCGGTCATGCGCAATGTCCTCGAGACCGGCGAGCCCGTGCTCGACCTGCATTTCCTGGCGCAGATGCCCAGCGAGCCCGGGGCTGACCACGTCTGGTCCTGCTCGTACTACCGGCTCCAGGACGCAAAGGGGCATGTGCTCGGGGTGTGCGAGGACGCGTTCGACATCACCGAGCGCTACGTGGCCCAGAAGCGGCTGGCCCTGCTCGTGGAGGCGGGCCGGATGATCGGCACCACGCTGGACGTGACGGCGACGGCGCGGGAGATCGCGGACGTGGTCGTACCGGATTTCGCCTCGTCGGTCGCGGTCGATGTCGTGCAGGCCGTGCTGGAGGGCGAGGAGCCGCGTGCGGCCGCCGGGGCGGGGGCGGCTCTGCTACGGGTGGTCGGCCCGGCGGACGATGCGGTGACGGCGGGCGGGGACGTTGCGGCGGGCGGCCACGGGCCGCCCCGGCTCGTGTACCACCCGCCCGGCTCGCCCCAGCGGCGCAGCCTCTCCTCCGGCGGGCTCGTCGTCGACGAGAACGTGCTCGTCGTGCCCTTGCGGACGGGCGGCGTACCACTGGGGCTCGTGACCTACACCCGGGACCTGCGTCCGTCCTTCTTCGACCACGGCGAGGTCGCGCTCGCCGACGAGCTGACGACACGAGCGGCCGTCTGCGTCGACAACGCCCGCCGCTACACACGCGAGCGGGCCGCGGCCCTCACCCTGCAGCGTCAGCTGCTGCCGCAGCATCTGCCACGGCGGTCCGCGGTCGAGGTCGCGCACCGCTACCTCCCGGCCGGCGTGACCGGCGTGGGCGGGGACTGGTTCGACGTCATTCCGCTGTCCGGCGCACGGGTCGGTCTGGTGGTCGGGGACGTGGTGGGGCACGGGCTGGCGGCGGCGGCCACCATGGGCCAGCTGCGTACGACGGTGGAGGCGCTGGCCAAGCTGGACATGCCCCCCGACGAACTGCTGACACGGCTCGACGACCTGGTGGGCCGGCCTGCGGAGACGGAGGGGCAGCAGGAAGCGGAGCAGGATCTCCCGCCGGCCGACGCCGACGCGCCCGGCGGCCCGCACCCCGACGTCACGACCGGGGCGACCTGCCTGTACGCGGTCTACGACCCGGTCACCCGCCGGTGCACGATGGCCAGGGCCGGTCATCTGCCGCCCCTCGTCGTGACCCCCGACGGCACGCTCTCCTTCCCGGACCTGCCGGCCGGACCGCCGCTGGGCCTCGGAGGGCTGCCGTTCGAGTCCCTGGAGATCGAACTGCCGGCGGGAACCCTGCTCGCGCTGTTCACCGACGGGCTGGTCGAGTCCGGTGACCACGACATCGATCAGGGGCTCGACATCCTGAGGCGGGTCCTGAGCCACCACGAAAGGCCGTTGGAGGAGCTGTGCGAGCGGGCGGTGGCCGAGCTGCTGCCGGGTGGTACGACGGCCGACGACACGGCCCTGCTCCTGATCCGCACCCGTGAACTCGACGCCGACCATGTCGCCGCGTGGGAACTCCCCGCCGAAACCGTCGCGGTGGGCCACGCCAGGGAACTCGCGACGGAGCAGCTGGGCGAATGGGGCCTGGACGAGCTGGGGTTCTCGACCGAGCTCGTGGTCAGCGAGCTGGTCACCAACGCCGTCCGGTACGCCGAAGGGCCGCTGCAGCTGCGCCTCATCCGCGACCGGACGCTGCTGTGCGAGGTCGCGGACGCCGGCCACACCTCACCGCACCTGCGCCACAGCACGGTCGAGGACGAAGGGGGCAGGGGGCTGTTCATCGTCTCGCAGCTCGTCCAGCGGTGGGGGACGCGTTACTCGCACACGGGCAAGACCATCTGGACGGAGCAGGCCTTCCCGGCGGACGGCGACGGGGAGCTCCCGTTCGGCTGACGCCGCCAGGGGCGAGCTTCGGGGCGCTTCGAAAGGGCGGAGTTCGGGGGCGGTGGTCCGTGGACGGGGCCGACAGGGGGAAGCGGGACCACGGTCGGACGTCTGGATGTGCCGTGTCCGCAGAGCCGTGAATACGTTGGCGGCCCGGCCGGGGTGTCCGGCAGACGGGTCTCGAATGCCCGGATCCATGCCTGGATTCCAGGGTGCGAGTACCCATGAGAGAGCGGAACCGGAATGGCAACTCCACTTCTCAGGGCGGCGGTCCGCCTGAGCCTCTGCGTCGTCACCGTGATCGCCTGTCCGCTGGTGGCGACCTCAGCGGCGGCCGACGGGCGACACGATCTTGTCGTCCCCAGGGACTATCCGACGATCCAGGCAGCGGTCGACGCCGCCGACGCCGGTGACCGGATCGCTGTCCGGCCGGGTGTCTACCGCGAACAAGTGGTGATCGACAAGGACCTGTCCATCGTCGGGTCCGGCGACCGGAGGACGACGATCCGGGCCCCGCGGACGCTGACTCCCGGCACTGACCGCGCAAACTCGATCGTGGAAATCAACAACGGCGCGTCCGTCTCACTGTCCCGGCTCGCCGTCAGCGGGCCGGGTTCCGGCACGTGCAAGAACGGCGCGCTCGGCTCCGGCGTCCGGGTGCTCGAAGGCGCTCATCTCGACCTCGGCCACGCCGCCGTCACCCACATCACCGACACCCCCGTCACGCCCTGCCCCCGCAGCGCGGTCGCCGTCCGCATCGGAACACCGACGGCCGGCTCGGGCTCGGCGACCATCCGTCATACCGAGATCACGGGCTACCAGGGCGCGGGCGTGGTGGTCCTGGGCGCGGCCTCCACCGCCACGATCGAGCACAGCACCGTCACGGGGCACCCCAGGGTGTCGACCAACGGCATCGAGTTCGTGGCCCGCTCGCGCGGCCGCGTCTCCTGGAGCACTGTCGGCGACAACGAGTGCCGGGAGCCGGACCCGGGCTGCGGCCCCGACTTCTTCAGCGAGGTCCAGAAGGCGGGCATCCTCGCCGACTCGCCCGGCACCGTCCTGCGCCACAACCGGATCGTCGGCAACCAGGTCGGGATCCACGTATCCGGCGGGGCTGCCGACATCGGCCACAACAAGATCCGGCGGAGCTCGTACGTCGGGATCGCACTCGAGGACGGTTCCTTCACGGTGGACAGGAACCGGATCCGGGGCGGCGTGCACGGTGTGGCGGTCATCGCGTCGGCGGACACCCGTGCGGTGCTCGACGGCGTACGGATCACACGGACGTCGGGCGCACCGGTTCAGACCTTCGAGTGCTGCGGCTTCACGGCCACCGCCACGCAGCAGCGGTAGCTGCCGGCCGCCGCCGACGCCCGTTCCGCACGCCGCTCTGCGGCCGGGCGGACGGCGGCCCGGCGGACGGCGGTCGGGGCGGCCTCGCGGGGCCAGGCCGATTTCGAGAGGCGGCTGCGGACGCTGCTGCACCCGCCGTCCTGGCGCGTGTGACCGAGCGACCGAGCGCCGGATCGGGTTACGTGGCCCGGCTCTTCGACGAGGCGGGCCTCCCGGCCCGCGGAGGCCGCGCAGCGCGGGGGTGGTTCGCCTGCTCCGGCCATGCCGAGCACACCCAGCCTGCCCACACCGTGCCGAGGGCCATGCCGGCGGGGGCGGCGCGCGACGCCTGCCCGGAGTCCGTCATCGGCACCGTGCTGCGGCGGTGGTCGACGTCATCGCGGCACGCCGCCCAATGCGCCGGGACGCCGGTCACGCCGAGGAGCGCTTCTTCGCGGGCGGGGTCGCCTTCTTCCCCGTGGACCTGGCGGCGGACTTGGCGGTGGCCTTGCTCGTGGACTTGGTCGTGGACTTGGTCGTGGACTTGGCGGTGGTCCCGGTCGTCTTCGAAGCCGACTTCTTCGCCGGCGTCTTCTTGGCGGCGGCCTTCTTCGCGGCGGTGGACGTCGACTTCTTCGCCCCTCCCGACGACTTCGGCGAGGCCGGGGCCCGCCGCCCCTTGATCGGCGTCACCTCCGCCTCTCCTGCCCCCTCCGCTCCCCCGCTCCGCGCCTCCTGCGCGGCACGCACACTGCTCTCCAGCGCGGCCATCAGATCGATGACCTTGCCGCCCTCGCCCTCCGGCGCCGCCGTCTCGGGGGCCGCGCCCCCGCCTTCGACCTTCGCGGCGATCATGGCCTCGACCGCCTCGCGGTAGTCGTCGTGCAGGGACTCGAGGTCGACGTCCCCCAGGGTGGCCATCAGCGCCTCCGCCAGGTCGAGTTCGGCGTCCCGCACGGTGACGTCGCCCTGCGGGGCCACCTCCTCCGGTTCCCTGATCTCGTCCGGCCACAGCAGCCCGTGCATGGCGATCACGTCGTCGACGACCCGCAGCATGCCGAGCCGCTCGCGTCCGCGCAGCGCGTACTTGGCGATGGCCACCCGCCGGCTGCGCTTCAACGCCTCACGCAGGAGCGTGTACGGCTTGGCGGCCGGTACGCCGTTGGCGGAGAGGTAGTAGGCCGTGTCCATCTGGAGCGGGTCGATCTCGGAGGCGGGGACGAAGGCGACGATCTCGATCGTCTTCGCGGTCGGCAGCGGGAGGGAGGCGAGGTCCTCTTCCGTAATCGGGATCATCGACCCGTCGGCGTCCTCGTAGGCCTTGCCGATCTCGGCCTGCGTCACCTCCTTCTCCTCCAGTTCGCACACCTTGCGGTAGCGGATGCGGCCGCCGTCCTCGGCGTGGATCTGGCGGAAGGAGACGGAGTGGTTCTCCGTGGCGTTGACGAGCTTGACCGGGATGCTGACCAGCCCGAACGAGATCGCGCCGTTCCAGATGGATCGCACGTTTCATCCCTTTCGCCCGGCATTCATGGGATTCTCATCGTATGACGCCGATCACGGAGGTGGCGGGGCGGCGAGTGGCGCTCAGCAACCTGGAGAAGGTCATCCACCCCGCCACCGGGACCACCAAGGGCGAGATCGTGCACTACTACGCCACCACGGCGGACGCGATCCTCCCCCATCTCCGCAGCCGGCCCGTCTCGTTCCTCCGGTACCCGGACGGCCCCGACGGCCAGCTGTTCTTCACCAAGAACCCGCCTCCCGGAACACCCGACTGGGTGCGTACGGCCCCGGTTCCCCGGTCGGAGGACCCGAAGGCGCGGCAGGTCGTGATCGACGACCTCGCGTCACTCGTCTGGGCGGCCAATCTGGTGGTCGAGTTCCACACCCCGCAGTGGCGGGCCGAGCAGCCGGCCGTCGCCGACCGGATGGTCTTCGACCTCGACCCCGGCGCCCCCGCCTCCGTCCCGGACTGCTGCGAAGTGGCCCTGTGGCTGCGCGAGCGGCTCGAGCGGGACGGGCTCACGGCATACGCCAAGACGTCGGGCTCCAAGGGCCTGCATCTGGTCGTACCGCTGAAGCCCGCACCGTCGGAGCGGGTCTCCGCGTATGCGAAGTCCCTCGCCGTCGAGGGCGAGGCCGCGATGCCGCAGCTCGTCCTGCACCGGATGGCCCGTGCGCTGCGGCCCGGCAAGGTCTTCGTCGACCACAGCCAGAACGCCGCCGCGAAGACCACCGCCACCCCCTACACACTGCGGGCGCGCCAGGAGCCAACCGTATCGGCGCCGGTGACCTGGGAAGAGGTGGAGGAGGGCAGCGCGAACGGGGCCGGCCTGGTGTTCCGGCTCTCCGACATCGCCCCGAGGCTAGAGCGGTACGGGGATCTGCTCGCCCCGGTCGCCGACCACGCCGGCGCGGGAAGCCTGCCGTGACGCTGCCCCGGCCGCCGCTGAAGGTCGCGCTCGCCGAATCGGTGAACGTGCTGCCGCGCGGGGCCGGGCTGGCGTACGAGCCGAAGTTCGACGGCCACCGGGTGGTGATCTTCCGTATCGACGGCGACGTGCTGCTGCAGGCACGTTCGGGGCGGATCGTCACAGCCGCCTTCCCCGATCTCGCGGCGGCGGCCCGGCAGTTGCCGGACGGCACGGTGCTCGACGGCGAGGTGGTGGTGTGGCGGGAGGGCCGCACCGACTTCGCCGCGGTGCAGAAACGGGCGGCCGCCACTCCCGGCCGGGCGCCCGCGCTCGCGCGCGGCCTGCCCGCCTCGTACGCCGCCTTCGACCTGCTGGCCGAGGCGGGCGAGGATCTGCGGCCACTCGCGTACGAGAAGCGGCGGGCGCGGCTGGTGGCGCTGGTCGCGCCGCTCGGGCCGCCGCTGCAGCCCGTCCCGATGACGCTCGACGCCGAGGAGGCGCAGGGCTGGTACGAGAGGCTGCCGGTGATCGGCGTCGAGGGGCTGGTGGTGAAGCGGCTCGACCAGACGTACCGGGGCGGTGTGCGGCTGTGGCGCAAGCTGCGGCACACCGCGACGCACGACGCGGCGGTCGTCGGCTTCACGGGACCGGCGAACCGGCCCACCGCGCTGGTCGTCGTCCTGCCCGACGACGACACGCCGGTGGTGACCAGCCCGATGCAGCCCGGACTGCGGGCGCAGGCCGCGACGATGCTGGACGGGCGGACGGCCGGGGGGACGGGGACGGCTGTCGCGACGGGAATCGGTGAGGTGGCGTACCGGGCGGTGGAGCCGGGGGTGACGGCGGAGGTGGGACTGGGCACGACGCGGCACACGGTGACGACGGTGGTGCGGGTGAGGTCCCCGGACGAACTCGACCGGAAATGATTAATCAAGTTTGACTACCAAGGGGTCGGGGCACTACCTTCCTCGGCGCAGGTGCGTTCCGACGCGCGTGCGTGGTCCCCGTTGATGAGCGGCAAGGAGAAAGTGTGACGTTTCTGCCCGACACCGGATACACCCCGAGCGCCGAGGAACTGGCGAGCATCCAGGAATGGTTCGCCGCCTACGACGCGCACAGCGCCAAACGCGACGTCGGGCGCATGGCGGACCTGGCCGTCTTCCCGCTCAACCTGATCAGCGACGACTCGCAGGGCAACGGCGCCTCCGCACAGTGGGACCGCCGCCAGTTCGTCGAGACCATGGGCCATGTCATGGGCGACGGGAGCGACGACATCACCTTCGAGTCGGTGCGGACTCCGGTGTTCCTCTCCCCCGCGATGGCCGTCGTCTTCACGGACTCGACCATGACCATGGACGGCCGGACCGAGCAGCTGCGCTACGCCGACATCCTGATCAGGCGCGAAGGCAAGTGGGCGTTCCAGACGATGATGCAGGGCGGCTGGGGCGACAACCTCCGGTGAGCAACGGCCTGTTCCACAGGTAGGACACACGGCGGTCGGGACGTCGTACCAGGTGACGTCCCGGCCGCCGGGGTGACTCGCGGACAGGCGGCCCCTCTCCACCCCGGCCATGGAAACACCCCGGCCGACGGCGGCAACAGGCCTGGATTCAACAACCCCGAGACAACCCCGCGGGATACCGGTCAGGATGTCGGATCCTTGGGGCACACTTCCCCCAGACACAAGGGTTGAGACCCAAGGTTTTCTTGGGAGGGGGACAATCGTGTTCGCGGGAATCGACGAGGTCGACTGGGCCTCCCTGGAGCATGCATACGGCCCGGCCGACGATGTGCCGGAGCTGCTGCGCAAACTCGCCTCCACGGATCCCGTCGAGCGTGAGACCGCGCTCGACGGCATGTACGGGACCGTGCACCACCAGGGGGACGTGTACGACTCGACGCTGGCCTGCATCCCGTTCCTGATGGAACTGGCGGCGGACCCCGCCGTGCAGGACCGGGGCGGCATAGTCGAGCTGCTGACCAGCATCGGCGGCATCGATCTGGACGGCGACGACGAACTCGACCCGGAGGACGAGGACTTCGAAGGCGCCGCGAACTACGCCATGGCCGCCTCTGCGGTCACCGCCGGGGCGGATGTGTTCCTCGCCCTGGTCGGCGACCCGGACCGCGGGGCGCGGCTCGCCGCGCCGCTCGCGCTGGCCACGCTGCACAGCGACCCGGTACGGGTACTGCGGCTGCTGCGGGCACGGCTGGACTGCGAGCCGGACGCGGAGGTGCGGCTCGCCTGCGTGGAGGCCACCGGCCGGATCGCGCTGCGGCACCAGGGCCTGCTGCCCGAGGTGGTGGAGTGGCTCACCGGCCTGTCCGGGATGGCGTACGGCGCGGGGCTGCGGCTGGCCGCGCTCGCCCAGCTGGCGCGTTGCGCGCCCACGGCGCTGCCTTCCGACGTCGTGCCGGGGGTGACGGGGCTGCTGCGTGAGCTGCGCACGGAGCCGGTGGCGTCGCTCCAGGCCGCGGATCGGCTGCCGTCGCCGACGCTGCTCGGGCAGCTGCGCCAGGTGCGGGCGGCGGACACCGCGGACCACGGCGCCCCCTGGACGGCGGACCTGCTGCGTACGCTCCACTCCGGCCTGGGCGACCGCGTCGACGACCGGATAGCGCTGCTGGCCGACCAGTTGTGCAGCCCGGACCGGGCGCAGCGGATCGACGCCGTACGGATGAGCAGCGGCCTGCTGCGGACGTGGCGTGGCGCCTACGGGGAGCTGGTGGGGCTGATCGGCGAGCAGCTCGCGGATCCCGAGCCCCGGCTGGCCGCGGCGGCGGCGTACGCACTGAAGGAGCTGTTCGGCCTGGCGGCGCCGGCGGCGGACGCGCTGGCCCAGCGCCTGGACGCCGACCCGGGTGCCTGGGTGCGCGAATGGGAGAACGGGCCGCCGACGCTCGGCCCGGCGGTCGTGGCACTCGCGAGGGCGGGCGACGCACGGGCGGTGCCCGTCCTGTCACAGCTGCTGGAGCGGGTGGAGATCCCACGCGACCTGGGGCACGCGATGGATCAGTTGGGGACGGCGGCCGCGCCGCTGGCCCCGGCGCTGTCCGAACGGCTGGCCGGCATCGAGCTGGACGACCGGCTCTGCGACCGGGCCGGGCCGTTGCTCCACGGGCTGTCCGTGGTGGGCGGAGGCGAAGAGGCGGCCCGGTCGGTGCCGGCCGTGCTGCGCGTGCTGCGGGGCGCGGCGGGCGAGCGGCGCACCTGGGTGGTCGAGTCGGCGGTGCGGACGCTGACCGCGCTCGGTCCCGCTGCGGGCGAGGCGGTGCCGGACCTGTGGGCGCTGCTGCACGAGGCGGGCCACCGTGCGCAGGGCGGCCCGAGGATCGGGTCGGGCGGCGCGAGGCCCGCGTCCTCGTGTTCCGCCGGGGTGGACGCCTCGCTCGTCGCGCGGGTCGCGGGGGCCCTGTGGGCGATCGAGGGCGACGCGGACGCGGTGATGCCGGTGCTGTGCTCGGTGCTCACCGTGCCGGAGCACGGGGCCAGGCGGACGGCGGCCTCGGTGCTCGCGGGCCTCGGGCCGGCCGGAGTCGCGGCCGCGCCTCAGCTGGGCAGGCTGCTGCGGTCGATCGAGCCGTGGACACGGGTGCGGGCGGCGGGCGCCCTGTGGCGGGTGACGGGTGATCCGGAACAGGCGTGGCCGGCGCTGCGAGCGGTTTGGGAGACGCTGCCGCGCACCCGGATACCGGCGGCGGAGTGTCTGGCGGAGCTCACGACGGCGGGCGCGGAGGGAGCGGAGCGGCTCGTCGACCGCGAGCTGCTGTGCGCACGACGCCACAACGCGATCGACAACGGGGCGGACGGTCATGACATCGTGGATGACGAGAGGCTGCTGGCCCTGTGCCGGCAGGCGGTTCACCGCAGACCTTGAGCGGACCAGCAACGGGGAGGACCCGAGATCATGATCATTTTCGGCACCAAGGGGTACATCTACCAGCTGGCGATACTGACGCTGGTGTGCGGCCACTGCGGCAATCCCTCCGCGCACACGCTGAGGAAGCGCGTCACGAAGTTCACGCTGTTCTTCGTGCCGCTGTTCCCGATCTCGACGAAGTACGCGACGCAGTGCACCTTCTGCGGTGCGGAGCAGCAGATCACCTCACAGCAGGCGGAGCAGCTCCAGCTCCAGTCGGCGGGGGGCCAGGGTGCCCATGGCGGGCAGCCCCACGGGCAGGCGCAGCAGCCGGGACAGCACCCGTACCAGCGCTGAGCGCGCGGGAGCAGCGGCCTGGACCGCCGAGCGGGCGGCCGCGGGGACGAGGGCCGGCTCCGCGGCATGGGCGCGACCCCCGCGACGGTCGGCCCGGTCCGGCGCGTCCGATGCGCCGAGTGTGTGTCGTACACGGAGCCGGGCACCGATGTGACAGTCCGTTTGTTCGACGTCGGCGCACTATGACATAAAAGGGACAAACAAACCCGCCCTTGCTACGTTGCGTGGCATGACCGGAACGACGGCGGGCGCTCCCCCGCCCGAGCCGCATGCCGCTCCACACCCCGCCAGGCGGCGGGGCGTCGAGCTGTCGCTCCTCGTCTGCGCCGTCCTCATCTGCGTCTACGGCTACGTCGCCGTGGGACTCGCCAAGAACGACGCCGTGCCGCCGGACGTCGCCGGCTACGGAGCGGGCCTCGGTGTCCTCGCCCTCCTCGCCCATCTCGCCGTACGGCTGCGCGCCCCCTACGCGGACCCGCTGCTGCTGCCCATCGCGGTCCTGCTCAACGGCCTCGGGCTGGTGCTGATCTACCGCCTCGACCTGGAGACGCCGCAGGACCGGGCGGCGCCGGCCCAACTGGTGTGGTCCACGCTCGGCGTCGCGCTGTTCATCGGCGTCGTCCTCCTCCTGCGCGACCACCGCATCCTCCAGGGGTACGCGTACGTCTCGGGCGCCGCCGCGCTCGTCCTGCTGAGCGCGCCGATCTTCTTCCCCCCGGTGAACGGGGCCAGGATCTGGATCAGGCTCGGGCAACTGTCGTTCCAGCCCGGAGAGTTCGCCAAGATCCTGCTGGCCGTCTTCTTCGCCGCCTACCTCGCCGCCAACCGCAACGCCCTCACCCACGCCAGCCGACTGATCCGCAGGCTCCAGCTCCCCACCGGCCGGGTCCTCGGCCCGATCGTCGCGGTCTGGCTGGTCAGCGTCGGTGTGCTGGTGCTGGAGCGGGACCTCGGCACCTCGCTGCTGTTCTTCGGACTCTTCGTCATCATGCTGTACGTGGCGACGGGCCGGATCGGCTGGATCGCGGTCGGCCTGGTGCTGGCGTCGGCGGGCGCGTACGCCGTCGGCTCGCTCGAACCGCACGTCCACAGCCGGGTCGAGGACTGGCTGAACCCGTTCGCGAGCATCGAGGCGGGGCAGGGTCCCGGGCAGCTGGCCCAGTCGCTGTTCGCCTTCGCCTCCGGCGGGATGCTGGGCACCGGACTGGGGCTCGGCCACTCCGTGCTGATCGGCTTCGCCGCCAAGTCCGACTTCATCCTCGCCACGGCCGGCGAGGAACTCGGCCTGGTCGGCCTGAGCGCGATCTTCCTGCTCTACGCCCTGCTGGTCGCCCGGGGCTTCGGCACCGGGCTCGCGCTGCGCGACCCGTTCGGCCGGCTCCTCGCGGTGGGCCTCTCCTCCATCCTCGCGCTCCAGGTCTTCGTCATCGCGGGCGGCGTGACCGGGCTGATCCCGCTGACCGGGATGGCGATGCCGTTCCTCGCGCAGGGCGGCTCCTCCGTGGTCACCAACTGGATCATGGTGGCGCTGCTGGTGCGGGCCAGCCACTCGGCCCGTGCGCCGCATCCCGCGCCCGTCGACGTGGGCACGCTCTCGCCGGCGCCGGCGGTACGGCAGTGACCCGCTGCATCCGGCATGCCGCCGTGTTCTGCCTGCTGCTGCTGCTCGCGCTGCTCGTCAACGCCGCCCGTGTACAGCTCGTCGAGGCCGGCGAACTCGAACGCAACCCCGCCAACCGCCGCCAGGCCATCACCCGTTACGCCGAGCCGCGCGGCGACATCCTGGTCGACGGCAAGCCGGTCACCGGGTCCAGGGACACCGGCGAGCAGCTCCGCCACGAGCGCACCTACCGCAACGGGCCGCTGTACGCGCCGGTGACGGGCTACGCGTCACAGACGTACGGCACCTCGTTCGTCGAGCACTCCGAGGACCCGCTCCTCAGCGGCACCGACCCCCTGCTCACCCGGCTGCCCCTGTGGAACGACATCATCCGCGACCGGCCGCCCGGCGGCGACGTCGTGACCACGATCAGGGCCTCGATGCAGGAGGCCGCCTACCGGGGCCTCGCCGGCAGACGGGGCGCCGTCGCGGCGGTAGAACCGTCGACCGGCAGGATCCTGGCGCTGGTCAGCAGCCCTTCGTACGACCCCGGGCTGCTGTCCGGCACCGGCGGCGGCGTCTCGCGGGTGTGGGCGCGGCTCAACGGCGCGCACACGCAGCCGATGCTCAACCGGGCGATCCGGCAGACGTATCCGCCGGGCTCCGCCTTCAAGATCGTGACGGCCGCCGCCGCGCTGGAGACCGGCGTCGTGGACGACGTCGACGCGCCCACCCGTACCCCCGAGCCGTACCTGCTGCCCGGCACCCGCACACCGCTGCCCAACGCGACCAAGGGCTGCAGGAACGCGTCCCTCGCCTACGCCATCCAGTGGTCCTGCAACACGGTGATGGCGAATCTCGGCACACGGGTCGGGCTCACGGACATGGTCGCCACGGCTCGCGCCTTCGGCTTCAACGACACCGGCCTGCAGATCCCGTCGGCGGTCACGCCGTCGAACTTCGACACCGACATGTCCCGTGACCAGCTCGCCCTGTCCTCGATCGGGCAGTTCAACACGGCGGCCACGCCGCTGCAGATGGCGATGGTCGCCGCGGCCGTCGCCGAAGGCGGCGACGTCCGAACCCCCTACCTGGTGGAGCGGTTGACCCGGTCGAACGGCGACCTGGCCGCGCAGAACGGCCCCCGCGCCTACCGACGGGCCATGAATCCGGCCACCGCGCAGCAGCTCCGTGAGCTGATGGTGCGAGCCGTCGAGAAGGGCACCGGCCGAAACGCCGCGATCAAGGGCGCCACCGTCGGCGGCAAGACCGGCACCGCGCAGCACGGCATCGACAACTCCGGACTGCCGTACGCCTGGTTCATCGCCTGGGCGCAGGCCCGCGACGCCGCCCTGCCCGCGGTCGCGGTCGCCGTGGTCGTCGAGGACGCGTCCGCGGTGCGGGAGGCCATCAGCGGCGGAGGCAGTGCGGCCCCGATCGCGCGGGCCGTCATGGAGGCGGCACTCTGGGGCCCGTGAACATCACTGAGACGCTGGAGGTCATCGGCCGGCTCGACCCGGGCCTGAGCGCCTTCATCGAGGTGTGGGGCGAGGACGCGCTCGCCCGCGAGCGCGCCACGGACCCGGGGCTGCCACTGGCCGGATTTCCGTTCGCCGTGAAGGGACCTTCCGGTATCCGCTCGTACGCGGCGCGCCGCCTGGTCGCGGCGGGCGCGGTGCCGGTCGGCTCCACCTCGGTGCCGGGGCCCGGCACGTACTGGCAGACCTGGGGCCTCGGCGCGCACGGGCCGACGCGCAACCCCTGGCGCGCCGACCGCACCCCGGGCGGGTCGTCCGCGGGCTCGGCGGCGGCGGTCGCGGCGGGAATGGTGGGCCTGGCGACCGGAAGCGACGGCGCGGGCTCGGTACGGATCCCGGCCGCGTGGTGCGGGGTGTTCGGGCTGAAGACGACGAACGGGCTGCTGCCGTCGCCCGACCGTACGGGCCTGGCGGCAGCGGGGGTGCTGACGCCCACCGCGGCGGACGCCCGGCCGTATCTGCGCTGCGTGCTGGACGGGTACGCGCCGGCGCCCCCCGCACTGCCTCTGCGGGCGGTCTGGTCGCCCGACCTCGGCTTCGCCGCGACGGACCCCGAGGTGGCGGGCGTCGCCCGGGCGGCGGTGGCACGGCTGGAGTCCGCCGGCGTCGTACGGATGGCGGCGACAGGCTGTGTGCTCCTCGACCCGCTCGACGCCTGGTCGGCGGTGCGGGGCGGCCGGCCGGCGCAGGGCGCGGCGGTACGGGAGGAGAACGACAGGCGGCTCGACGTGCTGTTCGCCCAGGCGGATCTGCTGCTGACCCCGGCCACTCCCAACCGCCCGCACGGCCACGAGGGACCGGGAACGGATGTCTACTCGACGGCGCTGACCTGGGCGTTCAATCTGAGCGGCCATCCGGCTGCCTGCATCCCGGCCGGCTTCACCGGCGACGGCTGCCCCGTCGGGCTCCAACTGGTGGCGGCGCATGGGGCGGACGTCTCACTGGTCGAAATGGCGGTGGCTGCACAGGAGCGTCTGATTACTGTGCGGCCATGACCACTCACGAGCTCGCCCAGGTGAACATAGGCCGCCTCAAACATCCCTTGGACTCCCCGCAGTTGAAGGACTTCGTGGACAACCTCGTCCCGGTGAACGCCGTCGCGGACGCCGCCGACGGCTTTGTCTGGCGGCTCCAGACGGAGGGCGGTGACGCGACGGACCTGCGGATCTTCGGCGACGAGTGGCTGCTGGTGAACATGTCGGTGTGGCGGGACCCGAATGCCCTGACGGCCTTCATGTACCAGGGCATGCACAGGGAACTGCTGGCGCGGCGCTACGAGTTCTTCGAGCGCCTCCAGGAGGTCATGTCCACGCTGTGGTGGGTCCCCGCCGGCCACCGCCCGACGGTCCGCGAGGCGGAGGAACGCCTGCTGCACATCCGCGAGCACGGCCCGACGGAGCGGGCGTTCACCTTGCGGAAGACCTTCCCGGCGCCCGGGGTCGGCTGATCAGAGGCGCCTGTCTTCCAGCACCTGCCCGTCGGCAGCGCCTCACGTCGTGCTCTTTCTGCGAGCAGCCCGAAGGAGCGACAGGACCATCACGCGTCGACCGGCCCCGCCCCCTTCGCGATCGCGTCCGCCACCTCCGCCACCCGGGCCTGCTCCTCCGCCTCGAAGCGTTCCCGGTCGAGCTGTTCGGCGATCTCCTCGTCCTGCGACATCAGCAGGTCGAGACTGGCGTCGCCCATCTCGAAGACACCCATGTCGAGATAGGCCTTCTGCAGCCGCTCGCCCCACAGCCCGATGTCCTTCACACAGGGCACGATGCGGCTGAACAGCAGTTTGCGGAAGAGGTGGAGGAACTCGGACTGCTCCGAGTACTCCTCCGCCTCCTTGCGCGAGATGCCGAAGTTCTCCAGGACCTCCACGCCGCGCAGCCGGTCGCGCATGAGGTAGCAGCCCTCGATCACGAACTCCTCGCGTTCGCGCAGCTCTGCGTCGGACAGCTGTTTGTAGTAGTCGCGCAGAGCCATCCGGCCGAAGGCCACATGGCGGGCCTCGTCCTGCATGATGTAGGCGAGGATCTGCTTGGGCAGCGGCTTGGTCGTGGTGTCGCGGATCATGCCGAACGCGGCGAGTGCCAGGCCCTCGATGAGTACCTGCATGCCGAGGTAGGGCATGTCCCAGCGGGAGTCGCGCAGGGTGTCCCCGAGCAGCGACTGAAGGTTGTCGTTGATCGGGTAGAGCATGCCGATCTTCTCGTGCAGGAAGCGGCCGTAGATCTCCGCGTGCCGGGCCTCGTCCATGGTCTGGGTGGCGGAGTAGAACTTGGCGTCGAGGTCGGGCACGGATTCGACGATCCGCGCCGCGCAGATCATGGCGCCCTGCTCACCGTGCAGGAACTGGCTGAACTGCCAGGAGGTGTAGTGCTTGCGCAGCTCGCCCCTGTCGCGTTCCGTCATCTTCGCCCAGTGGCGGGTTCCGTACAGGGTCAGCGCGTCGTCCGGCGTGCCCAGCGGGTCGTAGGGGTCGACCTCCAGGTCCCAGTCGATGCGCTTGGCGCCGTCCCACTGCTTGTCCTTGCCCTTCTGGTAGAGGGCGAGGAGGCGTTCGCGGCCTTCTTCGTACTCCCAGCTGAAGCGGGCGGCGCCGGAGGCGGGGACCTGCCAGAGCGGGCTCTCGGGGGCGTTCGTGTAGCGGTCGCGCGTCGACACTGACGGCTCCTTCGCCTCGTAATCCGTGAAGAGCAGCGGCAGTTGGCAGGCTCACATGCTGGTAGACGCAGAGTCAACAACCTGTGCGCGCACTCTTGACGGGCTTACTGACGGGGAGTCTCATAGCGGGACACCGGTACCCCCACTCGCGAGGTGCGCACAGCCATGACAACAGTGACCGAACGCGACGTGCAGCTGCTTCGCGACGCACTCGGCCCGCTCCGGGACCGCGAACAGGTCGCGGAGCGCCTGCTCGAGTCGTCCGCGAAGCACTCCTTCGACCCGGACAAGGAACTCGACTGGGAGGCGCCGATCGAGGAGGGCAAGTGGTTCTGGCCCCCCGAGCTGGTCTCCCTCTACGACACCCCGATGTGGCGCAGGATGTCCGAGGAGCAGCGGATGGACCTGGCCCGCCACGAAGCCGCCTCGCTCGCCTCGCTCGGGATCTGGTTCGAGATCATCCTGATGCAGCTGCTGGTGCGCCACATCTACGACAAGTCGCTGACCAGCAACCATGTGCGCTACGCGCTCACCGAGATCGCCGACGAGTGCCGGCACTCGATGATGTTCGCCAGGATGATCAAGAAGGGCGGGGCGCCCGAGTACCCGGTGCCGCGGATCTACCACAACCTGGCCCGCGTCCTGAAGACCGTCTCCACCACCCCCGGCTCGTTCGCCGCGACCCTCCTCGGCGAGGAGATCCTCGACTGGATGCAGCGCCTCACGTTCCCCGACGAGCGGGTGCAGACGCTGGTGCGCGGCGTGACCCGTATCCATGTGGTGGAGGAGGCGCGTCATGTGCGGTACGCCCGTGAGGAGCTGCGCCGCCAGATGGTGACCGCGCCGCGCTGGGAGCAGGAGTTCACCCGCCTCAGCTGCGGCGAGGCGGCCCGCGTCTTCAGCGTCTGCTTCATCAACCCCAAGGTGTACGAGAACGTCGGCCTCGACCGGCGCGAGGCCGTCGCCCAGGTGAAGGCGAGCGGGCACCGGCGGGAGGTCATGCAGTCCGGCGCGCGCCGGCTGACCGACTTCCTGGACGACATCGGTGTCCTGCGGGGGCCCGGCCGCAGGCTGTGGAAGAGTTCCGGCCTTCTCGCATGATCGTATGAGGGGCGCCGTGCACCCTGCGGTTACGCTGCGGAGCATGACCAGTCCCGCTCCCGCGACCCGCGCGTACCGACGGCTCAGTGTCGAGGAACGCCGCGAGCAGCTGCTCGCGGCCGCCCTCACCCTCTTCGCGCACCGGCCGCCGGAGGAGATCTCGCTCGACGACGTGGCCGAGGCGGCCGGCGTGTCGAGGCCGCTCGTCTACCGCTACTTCCCGGGCGGCAAGCAGCAGCTGTACGAGGCCGCTCTGCGGTCGGCCGCCGACCGGCTGGAACAGTGCTTCGCCGAACCGCAGGTGGGGCCGCCGACCGAGCGCCTCACCCGGGTCCTGGACCGCTACCTCGTCTTCGTCGACGAGCACGACGCCGGGTTCAGCGCTCTGCTGCGCGGCGGAAGCGTCGCGGAAACCTCACGTACGACCGCGATCGTCGACGAGGTGCGGCGGGCGGCGGCCGAGCAGATTCTGGTCCACCTCGGCGTGGACCGGCCGGGGCCCCGCCTCGGGATGATGGTCCGCACCTGGATCGCGGCGGTCGAGGCGGCGTCGCTGATCTGGCTGGACGAGGACAAGCAGCCGGTGGCGGACGAGCTGCGCGAGTGGCTCGTCGACCATCTTGTCGCCCTGCTGGCCGCGACGGCGGCGACCGACGAGGAAACGGCCGCCGTCGTGGCCGACCTGCTCGAGCAGGAGACCCCCGGCGGCCCGGTCGGCACCCTGCTGCGCAGGCTGGCGCCCGTCGCGGGCGGCGCCGCACACCTGCTGTGACACTGGTCCGGTGAGAAGCGAGAACACCCCCTTCGAGGGCGGCCCCCTCGACGGCCGCGTGCTGCCCGTGCTGGTCGGCCCCACCGGCCACCCGCCGAAGTGGTACAAGGTCCCCGTCCCGCACGACGACGGCACCCCGCCCACCGTCCACGCCTACCGACGCGTCCCCTCCGGCTACAGCAAGCGTCTCGGGCTCCAGCGCGGCTGGAAGTACGCGTACGCGCCCGAGGGTGTCGAACGGCGCGAGCTGAAGTGGCCCTGGTCGAAGCCGAACGGCGCGCCATAGGATCACGGAACCGTGTCGCCAGGGGGGATGGTCGCGATGGAGCCGCTGCAGCAGGACGATCCGGAGCGGATCGGGCCGTACCGGACTCTGGCACGCCTGGGTGAATCGGCGAGCTGTGTACGGTTCCTCGCCGCCGGACCGGACGACGAGGACGCCGGGCCGGTCGTCGTCGCCCTGGCACGCCCCGAGCTGTCGAAACTCGCCGCCTTCCGTCGCCGCTTCCACGCGGAGGCAGGCACAGCGGAACTGCTGGCCGGCGGATGGGTGCAGGCGCCGGTCGACTCGCGCACGGACGGGGAGCAGCTGTGGACGGCCGCCCCGTACGTCCCGGCCCTGGCACTGCGCGAGGCGATCGCCCTCGCCGGCCCCCTGCCCGAGCGTGCCGTACGGACGCTGGGCGCGGCACTGGCCGAGACCCTGTCGCGGGTGCACGCGACCGGAACGGTTCTGCAGGGGCTCGCGCCGGACACGGTGCTGCTCACGGCGGACGGCCCGCGCCTGACGGCGTTCGGTGCGCTGGGGGCGGCAGCGGTGGCCGAGGCGGGCCACGGCGGGCAACTGTCCGTCCAGCTCGGCTATCTGACGCCCGAGCAGGTCCTGGGCACGGAGCCGGGAACGGCCTCGGACATCTTCGTCCTGGGGCTCCTGCTGGCGTACGCGGCCACCGGCACGACCCCGCTCGCGGACGCGGCCCGTATCGCCCACGCGGAGCCCGACCTCGCCGGCGTCCCCGAGGCGCTGCGGCCCCTGGTGGCCCAGTGCCTGGCCAAGTCGCCGGAGGACCGCCCCAGGGCGGGCATGGTGGCCGCGGACCTGGCCCTGGAGGGCGCGGCGGCGCTGGCGCGCGACGGCTGGCTGCCCGAGGCGCTGCTGACGTCCCTGACGAAGCAGGCCACGCAGGCGGCGGCACTGCGGGACGCCGGGCGCGCCGAGGTCGGCGACACCACGACCCTGCTCGTCCGCCGCACGCCCCTCCCGGCCGCGGCGCCGCTCGCCCTGCCGGCCCAGGTGACTCCCGGCGTTCAGCCACCCGCCGGCGATCCCGTCGGCGGCGGGCCCGCCCCGGCAGGGCAGGCCACGCCCGCGCCCCTCGCCCTGCCGGGCCAGGTGACTTCCGGGGTTCAGCCTCCCGTCGGCGTCCCGCCTGTGTGGCCGGGTGGTGGTGGCGGAGACCGTACGAGCCACGGCCACTTGGGCGCCCCCGCGCTCGGGGCCACGCCCATCGCCGGCGCGCTCCCCCCGGGCCCGGCCTCCGGCATGCACGCCGGCGCCGGGTTCACCGCCCCACCGGACCCGGCCGCCTCCGGCACCCCCGGGCTCGACGCGCTCCCGCCCGGCCCGGCCTCCGGCATGTACGCGGGCGCCGGGGTCACCGCCCCGCCTGGCCTCGCGGGGCCCGGGGCCCCGGGGGCCGCCTTGCCGGGCGGCTCGCCGGGCCAGGGGACGTCGCGGCGTGGGCTGCTCGTCGCAGGCGTTGCCGCGCTGGCCGGGATCGGTATCGGTGGCGGCATCGGATACGCGCTCGCCGGGTCCGGCAAGAAGCAGGAGACGGGCGCCCCCGCCCCCGGGCCGAAGCCCAGTCGCATGACCGGACTCGCCCCCGACCCGGCGTGGCGGTACGAGCACCCGGCCGACGGCCGCGGCCCCGTCAACGCCGTGGTCTGGCAGGACCGCCTGCTGCTCGTCACCGACAGCACCCGGACCACCGGCGTGGACCTGCGCACCGGCCGTCGTCGCTGGGCCACCGAGGGCGCGGCCTCCGCCCTCACGGCCGTACCCGTCGACGACAGGCTCTGCCTCGTCGTGGGCCCCGGCGAACTCCTGTGGATCGCCGCGGGCGACGGCAGCATCGTGCACCGTGTCCCCCACAAGACCCTGGCCCGCCCCGGCGAGACCCTGACCGTCGGCGGTACGGCCGGGGCGGACGGGAGCACCGTCTGGCTGGTCGGCCATGTCACGAAGTCGGTCGAGAGGACCGTCAAGAAGCGCAAGCAGAAGGTCACCGTGAAAGAGACCTACCTCGTCGCGTTCGACCTGACCACCCGTGAGCAACTGTGGCGGGCACGTGTCCCGGACGGCCGCGCCCCGTACACACCGGGCTATCACCTGGTCGCCGCCCGGCCCGACAGCGTCCTCGTGCGGCAGGAGGGCTCCACCCTCACCCCCGCCCAGCGGAAGACCGCGAAGAACGGGTCCGTGCTGCTCGCCTTCGACCGGCGGACGGGCACGTCGCTCGCGTCCGTGCCCCTCACGGCGGTCGCCGCGAACGCCATCGTCACCGGCGACGGCAGGACGGGCAAGGTCTTCGCCGCCGCGGGCGGCGAGCTGCACGCGTACGACAGCTCCGGCGGCAAGCGGCTGTGGCGCCTGCCCGCCGCGAAGACGATCGGCGAAGCCGGTGTCCATCCGTACGGAACGGCCGCCCTGCACGGGCCCAACCTGTACATCGCCAACCGCTACCAACAGGTGAGCGCTGTCGACACGGCGACAGGACGGCAACTGTGGCGGCGCTGGACCGAGGCACCGACATGGCGCCAGACACCCCGGACCGTGCTCAGCGGCAGCGGCCGTACGGTGCTCGCGGGCGACGCAGCGCAGCTGACGGCGTTCGCGGCACGCGACGGCCGGCGGCTGTGGAAGTTCCAGGAGGCGGGCTCGGTCGACGCCAAGGAGCAGGCCGCGCCGCGCTACACGGTCCTGGCCGGCGGCGACGGCCTGGCCGTGGTCCAGCGGGGGCGGACGTTCTACGCCCTGCCGGTGGACTGACCGCCCGGCATGTACGTCGCGGCTCCGCGGCCATGCCGGGTACGAAGGTCAGCGCGATGCACGAGACGATCCGCCGGCCCGGTGAGCGTCTTGCAGGTGTGCGGCAGACCAGGAACTCCGATGGCTCAGCGTCCACGGAGTGACGGAGTGGACGCCCCGCCGCGAGTCCGACGAGCAGGAGGCAACGGGGTCTCCCGAACCCTTACGAACGTTAATGCGCCAATAGGTTGATCCCTTCGTGGAGCGCTCAAGTTGCGGGTAAGGCGGACCGATGCTGCCGAGGGGGAAATCCCTCCAGCCCATTACTGGTTCGGTTCTCCGAAGGAGCAACAGATGGCCCCTGAGCGCAGACAAGAGTCCCGGCTCGGTCCGCTCCCCAGGAAGGGGAAATGGATCACCGGTGGCACGATGGCATCGCTGGTTCTGGTGACGCTGGGTTTCAGCACCCCTGCCCTGGCGAGTGTCGGGGCTCCGCCGACATCCGCAGTGATCCACGCGGGCCCGGGGCAGGACGACTGCAGGCCGAAGTGGGACGACAAGTGCGAGGACGGAGACGGCGCGGTCGGGCCGACGGGGCCCGCGGGTGCCACTGGGCCGACCGGTCCCGCAGGTCCCACTGGCCCTCAGGGCGATCCGGGCGCCACCGGCCCCACCGGCGCCACCGGACCTGCCGGGACCGAGGTCAACGTCGGCGCGAGCGTCTTCGGCACATCCACCCAGATCCTCCGCGACGGGACCTCAACGCAGATCACCTTCAATGGCGTCGCCCACGACACGGACATGATGTTCGATGCGGCGAACTCCACTTTGGTGGTCAACACTCCCGGGCGCTATCTCCTGAAGGGGCGCATCCTCTGGAACTTCGAGCCTACTGAGTCCGGCTCTCGTCAACTGACCATTACGGTCAACGGCATTGAAGCCGCGCTCGACCTCCAGGACACGGAGGTCACCGGGACCGGTGGTTTTATTTCACAGGAAGTGTCCACGATCATTCAATTGGACGCCGGTGATGTGATCGCGCTCCACGCCGCCCAGGACACCTCGGGCGACGCATTCTTGGTCCCCAACGGCAATCAAGTGCACCGCGTATCCCCGCAGCTCCAAGCGGAGCGGCTCGCTCCGTAAGACAGACAGCGGGTCGGACGGCGGAGCCCTCCGGGACCGCCTGACCTCATTCGGGACGAAGCAGTCGTGGGTGCGGATCCCGGTGCAGGACAGCGCCCCGTTCAGGCGGGGTTGTCCTGCACCGGGCCGTGGAGTCGGGAGCGCACATGAGCACACTGTCGGCCGGGCATCCGCCGACCGGCCACAACGGCTGGCGTCCGGGGCGGGCCGCGGGCCGCCCATGACGACAGCCAACGACCACCAACGACTTCTGGATTACTGGTCGGAAGTCTGCGCGGCGCCCGTCACCGAGGCCAGGTAGGCGGACGTCTTCTCCGGGTCGTAGAAGAAGTTCTCGAAGTCCGCCGGGTTGTTGAAGCCGTTGGCGAACCGGTTCGCGACCGGCGGGAGCTGGCCGGCCGCGCCGATCAGGTTCAGTACGTGCTCCGGCGGGACGCCGAGCATCGCGTTCGTCCACTTGGTGACGTGCTGCGCCGTGTCCCAGTAGCGGTCGAACGTGCCCTGCATCCACTCCTCGTCGAACGGCTTGTCGCCGTGCTCCGTGATCGAGTTGAGGTAGGAAGCGGCGCACTTGGACGCCGAGTTGGAGCCCTGACCGGTGATCGGGTCGTTGGCCACGACGACGTCCGCGACACCGAGGACCAGCCCGCCGCCGGGCAGCCGGCCGATGGGGTTGCGCACGGTGGGAGCGTAACGGCCGGAGAGTGTGCCGCCCGCGTCGGTCAGTTCGACCTTGGTCGCCCGTGCGTACTCCCAGGGCGTGAACTTCTCCATGAGCTCGAGGGTCAGGGAAAGGTGCTCGGCCGGGTCCTTGACGCCCTGGAACGCGTCGAGCGGGCCGCCGGGGACACCTTCCCAGAAGAGGATGTCGGCCCGGCCGGACGTGGTGACGGTCGGCATGACGAAGAGCTCGCCGACGCCCGGGACGAGGTTGCAGCGGACCGCCTCGTGGTCGGGGTGCTCGGGGCGCGGGCCCAGACCGTGGACATAGGCGACGGCGAGCGCGCGCTGCGGCTCGGTGTACGGGGAACGGGACGCGTCCCGGCCGAACATCGAGACCAGCTCGCCCTTGCCGGCGGACACCATGACCAGGTCGTAGGTGCGGGAGAAGTAGTCCAGGTCGGAGACGGCAGCGCCGTGGATGACAAGCTGTCCGCCGCGCTGGGCGAACGTCTCCATCCAGCCGGCCATCTTCAGCCGCTGGTCGACGGACTGCGCGTAACCGTCGAGCCTGCCGACCCAGTCGACGGCGCGGCCCCCGTCGGGAGCGGCGACGGAGACGCCGACGCCCTCGATCTTCGGCGCCTGCGACTCCCAGAAGTTGAGGCCGAGGTCGCGCTCGTGCTGGAGGGCGGTGTGGAACATGCACTGCGTGGACATGACCCGGCCGGACCGGATCTCGTCCGCCGTGCGGTTGGACATCAGGGTGACCTCGTAGCCCTTCGACTGGAGGCCGAGGGCGAGCTGGAGACCGGACTGTCCGGCTCCGACTATGAGTATCTTCCGCATGACGAGGGGTTCTCCGTTGATGTTCGGGAGGCTATTCGGGGGTGGCCTCGAGAGCGTGGGCGACCAGGGCCAGCAGGGACTCGATCACCGTGATCCGGCTACGGGCGTCCATGATCACGACCGGTACGTGCGGCGGCACCGTCAGGGCCTCCCGCACGTCCGCCGTCTCGTACGGGGTCGTTCCCTCGAAGTGGTTGACGGCCACGATGTACGGCAGCCCGCAGCTCTCGAAGTAGTCGAGTGCCGGGAAGCAGTCCGCCAGCCGCCGGGTGTCCGCGAGCACGATCGCGCCGATCGCGCCGCGTACCAGGTCGTCCCACATGAACCAGAAACGCTGCTGACCGGGCGTGCCGAAGACGTAGAGCACCAGATCGTCGTCGAGCGTGATCCGGCCGAAGTCCATGGCCACGGTCGTGGTGACCTTGTCGGGCGTGTCGGTGAGGTCGTCGGTGTCCTCGCTCGCCCGGGTCATCAGCGCCTCTGTCTGCAGTGGCGTGATCTCCGAGACGGAGCCGACGAACGTCGTCTTGCCGACGCCGAAGCCGCCCGCGACCACGATCTTCGTGGCGGTGGGGGCACGGGTGGTGTCCAGTTGCCAGGGCTGCAGCACCTCTTCGGGCTGCGGCGGGGGAGCCGCTTGCCGAGGGACTCCCCGAGGTGCGGCCTGGGACCTGGTGGGAAGCGTGTCAGAGGCGGCGGAGTCCACTCAGCACCCTTTCGAGCAGTGCGCGGTCGGGCTGACCGGTGCCGTGACCGGTTCCGTACACGCGGATCTTTCCCTGGTCCGCCAGGTCGCTGAGCAGCACCCGGACGACACCGAGCGGCATCTTGAGCAGCGCCGAGATCTCGGCGACGGTACGCATACGGCGGCAGAGCTCGACGATCGCCCGCAGTTCGGGCATGACCCGCGAGGCGAGGTTGCCGCCGGGCAGCTCCTTACGCTCGGGCGGCGCCTCGAGCGCGGCGACGAACGTCTCGACGAGCAGTACGTGCCCGAAGCGGGTGCGGCCGCCGGTGAGGGAGTACGGGCGGACCCGGGCGGGACGTTTGCCGTCGCCGCGCACCGGAAGTTTGGGGGCGGACATCACAGGCCACTCTCCATCGATTTGCGCAGTTCGCTGCGGACTTCGGGGGTGAGGACGTGTCCGGCGCGGCCCACGAAGAGGGCCATGTGGTAGGCGACGACGCTCATGTCGCAGTCGGGGGTGGCGTGCACCCCGAGCAGGGAGCCGTCACTGATCGACATGACGAAGACGCTGCCCTCCTCCATGGCGATCATCGTCTGTTTGACACCGCCGCCGTCCATCAGGCCCGCGGCGCCGACGGTGAGGCTGCCGATGCCCGAGACGATGGTGGCGAGGTCCGCGCTGGAGCCCCGGGGGCCTTCGGGGCGGCCGACGACGGCCGGGGCTGCGTTCTGCTCGGGATCGGAGGAGAGCAGCAGCAGTCCGTCGGACGAGACGACGGCGACCGACCGTACTCCTGGTACCTCCTCCACCAGATTGCCCAGCAACCACTGAAGGTTGCGGGCCTCGCTGCTCAGGCCGAACGTGCCGGTCGCAGTCAACTGCGTGCCTCCTCGACTGTGTCCCCCGTTTCTGCTTCGGTGTCCCTCTGGTTCGTCCGTCCCGTGGTCTGCGCGATCTCGGCCTCGGCGTCCAGCCGGCCCTTGGTCGCCCCCTGGTGGAAGCCACCGAGCCGGCGGCGCAGCGCCTCTGCGTCGATGCTGCCGGTGCGCTCGGTGGGGCCGGCGGCGGGCTGGACCGACTTGGGCGTGCGCTTGGGCAGGCCCTTGTCGGTGAGGCGGTGCTGCGCGGCGGGGGCCGTTGGCGTTTCGTGCGATGGCGTCTCGTACGAAGGCGTCTCGGGCGAGGGCGCTTCGGGCGTGGGCTCCGGCGCCGACGGCGTCTCGGCGGGGTGCTCCTCGGCCAGGGCGTCCTCGGCCGGGTGCTCCTCGGCGGGGACGTCCGTGGGCTCCGCCTGCCGCGGCAGGCGCATGGTGAACGTCTCCTGGTCGATCCCGGCCGTGACCGGTTCGCCGTCGGCCGTCCGCTCGTGCGTCTCCTGCTCCTCGGCCGCGGCCAGGATCGCCCGCTCGGCGGCTTCGACGAAGGGGTCGGTCTCAGCGGGGGCGGCAGGCTCGGGATCGCTGTCGCCGTCCTGGAGGTCGTCATGGAGGTCGTCTTGGAGGTCGTCGCGAAGATCGGCGTTGACGTCTTCGTCCCGTACGACGGCGGTTCCGACGTCGCCGACAGCGGCGCCCCCGTCGGCGTCCTGGTCCACCGCGGCGTCCGCCGGAGCGACCGTCTCCCCTCTCGGGGCCGCTTCCGCCGCCGTCCGCCGGGGGCTGCGCGGCAGCGCGTTCGAGTTGGCCTCGGCCACCGAACCCGGGAGGTTCAGCGCGGGCGCGGTCCCCGACACGGGCACCTGCCGCTCTCCCGCGGCCGGCGGCCCGGTCGGCAGCAGCCCCTTCGGTACGACGACGACCGCCGTGATCCCGCCCTGCTTGTGCTCCCGCAGCTGGATCCGCACACCGTGACGCTCCGCCAGCAGCGCGGCCACCCGCAGTCCGAGGCCTTCGCCCTCGCGGCCCGCGGGGGGCTCGCTCTCGTACGTCTCGGGGTCTTCGAGGCGTGCGTTGACCTCCGCGATACGGGCGGCGGTCATGCCGATGCCCGCGTCCTGGATCGAGAGCATCACCTCGCCGCTCTCCAGCAGCCAGCCGGACAGCTCCACCTGGGCGTCCGGCGGCGAGAACGAGGTCGCGTTCTCGAGGAGTTCGGCGACCAGGTGGCTGAGGTCGTCGGCGGCGAAGCCGGCGACCTGGGCGTGCGGGGGCAGGGACTGGATGACCACGCGCTCGTAGCGCTCGATCTCGCTGACCGCGGCGCGCAGCACGTCGACGAGCGGGACGGGACCGACGTGGCCGTGTCCGTGGTCCGTGCCGGCGAGGACCAGGAGGTTCTCGCTGTGCCTGCGCATGACGGTGGCCATGTGGTCGAGCTTGAACAGCGTGGCGAGGCGGTCCGGGTCCTGCTCGCGCTCCTCCAGGTTCTCGATGATGCCGAGCTGGCGCTCGACGAGACCGAGGGTCCGCAGGGAGAGGTTGACGAAGGTGTGGTGGACGGTGTGGCGCAGCCGTTCCAGCTCGGCGGTCGTCTCGGCGGTGCGCTGCTGCAGTTCGGCGCGGGCCGCGGTCAGTTCGGTCTCGAGCGCCTCGCGCGCACCGATGAGGTCGCTGCGGTCGCCGTCCAGGAGTTCGGCGCGCGTGCCGAGGTCGCGGACCTTGCCGTGCAGGGTGTTCAGGGACCGTACGACCTGGGCGAACTCGTCGTTGCGGCCGGTGAAGCGGACCGGCTCCTCCGCCTGGGGTTCGGGCGCGTCGGCGAGACGGGCCGCGCCGATGCGCACGACGGCGAGCGGGCGGGTGAGTGTGCGCGAGACGGCGGCGAGCACGCCGACGGTGACGACCAGGAGGCCGCCGAGCAGGGCGATACGCACTTCGAGGGCGGTGACGTCGTCGTCGCGCAGCTGCTCGAACCGTTCGACCCGGTCGGTGGCGAGGGACGACTCCGCGCCGCGCATCTGCTCGATACGGGCGGTGAGCGCGGCCTCGAGCTTCGCCGGGTCGGTGTTGCGTTCGCCGCTGGACAGCCGTGGCTGGTCGGTGAGACGCCCGAGATAGGTCTCCGCGGTCTTGACCTCGGGTCCCGTGACGGTGGAGCCGAGCCGGTCGCGGTCGGCCTTGCCTGCGGCCTGCTGGAAGTCGGCAAGCGCGGCGAGTTCGCGGACTCGGGACTGCTGCGCGGCGGCGGTGAGGGCGTTGCGGGTGCGGGCGTCGGCGCCCGAGTCCTCGCCGGCGCTCTGCACGGGCAGACCGGTGACCGGGTCGTAGGTGAGCACGCTCTCCGGCTTGGGCACGGCCAGCGCGGCGAGCAGCAGCCCGCGGGTGGCGGAGGCCTGTTCGACGGCGAGGCCGAGGGCGGCGGGCGCCCGGGTGGAGTCGGCGGCGCGGGGCGGGGTCCGGTCGGCGAGTTCGTCGGCCAGGGCGTGCAGCGCGGAGATGACGGCCGTGTAGGCCTGGTGGGCCTCCACCGCGGTGCTGTTGCCGGTGAGGGCGGTGCTGCGGATGGCGGGAACACCGGCGAGCGAGCGGCGCAGCTCGGCGCGCTCAGCGGGCATGTCGGTCCGGATTTCGTCGATCTGCCGGTCCACACGGGCGCTGAGGGTGCCGGAGATCTTGCGGCGGTCCTTCGCGTCGCCCTTCTGGTCGGGGGGGGGGGGGGGGGGGGGGGGGGGGGGGGGGGGGGGGGGGGGGGGGGGGGGGGGTGGGTGGGGGGTGGGGT